>NZ_WSPP01000130.1:0-5761 GCF_009767705.1 Myroides sp. LoEW2-1
CACTAGAGAGATACACCAATTTCTGTATCTCTCTTTTTTTTAAACATTAGCAAGAATTGGATTTTTTATTTATAAAAACATTTTCACCTTTGTAATGACCTAATCTGAATAAAAATGCAGACCCAAGAGCATATAAACTACAAAAGGATAGAACAAGCAATTATTTACTTAAAGGACAATTTTGCCAAACAGCCATCTTTAGAGCAAGTAGCAAATCACGTGCACTTAAGTCCTTCCCATTTTCAGCGTATCTTTGATAATTGGGTTGGGATTAGCCCTAAAAAGTTTATCCAATACATCAGTTTAAACCACGCTAAAACACTACTATCAGAGCCAGAGGCTACACTATTTGATACCACCTATCAAACTGGTCTATCAAGTAGTAGTCGCCTACACGATATGTTTGTCAATATAGAAGGGATGACACCGGCAGAATACAAAAATGCTGGTAAAAACCTTCAAATCAGCTATGCTTTTTACAATAGTATTTTTGGGAGCATTATCATTGCTTCTACATCAAAAGGCATTTGTTATATAGCCTTTGAGGATGATCAATCACAGGCTATTGACAACCTTCAAATGCGCTTTGCCAATGCTCATTATACTCAACAAGAAACAGACTATCACAAACAAGTATTAGGGGTTTTTCAAAACGATTGGTCACAGGTAAACAAAATCAAACTTCACTTAAAAGGGACTGACTTTCAGCTCAAAGTATGGGAGGCGCTTTTACAAATACCCATGGGTAGATTATCTACTTATGGGCAAATAGCAAAAGAAATAGGTAATCCTTCTGCCTCAAGAGCTGTAGGTACAGCAATTGGCAGTAACCCTATCGCACTGCTTATCCCCTGCCACAGAGTTATACAAGCCTCTGGTATATTTGGCGGATATAGATGGGGACCAAGTAGAAAAACGGCTATTATCGGTTGGGAGGCTGCAAAAACGGATCACCTATAAAACAAACAACTCTTTCATTGCAGAATCCTTGATAAGGATGAATTTTATATTTTTGGCCATTCTTGATTCACACCATACTGATACTGCATCATCTTTGCTATCTTCTCTTGTATGGGTTTTCCACTGTATTTTTCCACTAAATAAAGTGATAGATCAATGCGAGGTAATTCCCGATGCCGTAAGAATCTCTTGTGAATCCACCAAGCGCACATCTTTTACAAGTATAGCTTTTACAAACTGATCTTGCATATTGTTTGCCTGCATGAAATGTGTGGTAAACTTTCTGTTGTCTAAAAGACCTGCATAGCCTAATAAATAAGCACCGGTACAAACAGAAGCTAATTTTACACCTTCTTGGTTGTTTTGAATCAAAAACTGCTTGATTTGAACTTGCTCTGACAATGCCTTTACTGCATCAGAGGGTGCCCCTGGCAGTAGAATTAAGTCAACTAAAGGCAAATTATCAAAACTATACGAAGGAGTAATACAGACAAGTCCTTGCTCGGTCTTTATTTGATTACCATCTTGGGAAAACAAATAAATCTGATATTGATTATCTGTTAAACGGTTGGCTTTGATAAACACATCAGTTGGTCCTGCAAAATCTTGTAACTCCATCTCAGGATAAACAAATACACCTATTTTCACTTTATTTTATCCTGATACAATTATTGGAAAATAACACAATAAGAATGTGATTATAATATTTAATTTCATTTGACTTGATTTTAAAGCAAATTTACATTTACACTACCGCTAAAGTGTTTCGTTTAAGATGCTTTTTAAATCAAAATTCAATACCATTAGTCATTGAAGTATTTTAGAACTAAAAAAACAAGTGCTCACAACTAACTTTTAATATTATGTTATTTAAAATCATTATAATTAAGTAATTTTACACCAGATTAAACAAATAAACTTGATTTTGAATACTTCTAATATTGCATTAAAAAAACAGCAAATTAAAGCCCAAGGGATAAAGATGGATATTGCAAAGCTATGCAGTGATGATTTTTATATCAAATACGGAAAGTACTATGCTGAAAAACCATTCAAACATACGGTAGTATCAAACAAACAAAGTGTACTAACTTGCAATTGCCTTATAGGTAGTAGTATAACACTAAATCACTCAAATTTAGATATAGCCCAACGCAGTTCAGTATTATTTGTTGAACAAGCCACAGATTATCAACACATAATGCACACCAATCAAAATAAAGAAGGAGTCTTTATAGAGACATCCGTATCTAAGGATTTCTTTTATGCTTTATTTGAAGGTGAAGACCACTATCTCGAGAGTCTTTTCAACCCTACTAATGCCCGCATCCACTTACCAATTGATTATAATTTAGTAAAAAGCCTAAACTCCCTAACCACTCACCCTTATCAAGGAAAATTGGCAGAACATTTCACAGAGGCTAAAATTATTGAGATACACTTACAACAATACAACAACTGGTTACTTTGGCAAAACAAATCAACACCCCATTTACTTGAAAAAGACAAACAAGCAATTCACTATGTCAGACAATACATAGAGCAATATTACGAACAAGATTTTACCATAAAACAATTAGCTTTAATGGTAGGAATTAATCAAACAAAGCTTAAAGCAGGATTTAAACTACTATTTGATACATCAATTTTTAAATACTTACACGATCTTCGAATGAATATAGCTGCTGAGTTAATAAAAGAAAATACCCTAAGTGTGTATCAAATCGCAGAAAAAGTTGGTTATAAACACAGTCATCACTTTAGTAATGCCTTTAAAAAACACTTTGGCATTTTGCCCTCACAATTTAAATAAACTGTAGTGATTAATTCTATTACTTTAGTAAATCAATGGATTTTTTTGTTGAAAATACAACTTATACTCTATTTTTAATTTGACTAGGTACAATACCGTATTTTCGCTTAAAAGCAGTTGAAAAATGTCTTGCATTACTATATCCTACCATGTGAGCTATCTCAGCTATCGAATAGTCACCTTGATTTAATAAACGATTAGCTTTCTGCATCTTTACATCGTTCCAATAGCCAAAAACAGTAGTTCCGAAAAGCTCTTTAAATCCTTTTTTAAGTAAAAAATCATTAGTTCCAACACGGTGAGCTAACTCAAGTAAAGTAGCTGATGAATCTAAATGTGAGGTGATATAATCTCTAACAGCGTGTAGTTTATCGATATCTGCTTTTCTAAGTGAATACCCCAACGATGGTGTATCTGAGCTAAACTGTTCAAGTTGAAGCAATAAAAGCTCAAGTACCTTTGATTCGATAAACATGCGTTTAAAGGTTCCCTTTCTTTGACAGTATTTTATCTGATGAATAATATCGTACATATCTGGGGTTATTATACGATGAGACTCGCTAAACAACCCAGATTGACCTTTGGATAATAAGTTTCTAAAATGATCAAAAACGCCATGAGTATCAGGTAAGAACTTCTCAAAAAAAACAGGAGCAATATTTATCTCACAAGTTTCAAAATACTCACTGCTCCAATCCATTTTGCCACTTATTCTATTTCCGTAAAGAATATTGTGCTGATTAGCTTTAAAAGCTATATCACTACTGATATTACTTGTTCTTGCAAGGTTAGATCCCTTTAAGGCAAAGTGCATTTCAATTGTTTCAAAATTACTTTCAAACTCAACAACAATTGGTTTCTTAAAAAAGGTATCTCCAAATGTAATATGGATACCCTCAAGAAAAATCTCCATAGTATCCCCTTTAGCCAAAGCAGAGTTCATAGTACTTTGCTTGACTTCGATACCGTCTTTAAAACTTGCAAACCAGTCAGGATAATGTTTCTCAAATAACATTAGTCCTTGACTGTTATCATAAACTCTTAAATTCATTATTGTTTTTTAAAATTCCGTATCACGGACATTACACTCCGGATCACATACATGCTTTGTTTAAGTAGTCTGTTATATTTGCACAAAGATATTCAATAATTAAGAATAGTTCTAAATAAAACAATTAATAAAAACTCAACAAATTAAGTATGACGTATTCAACAAAAGTAAAGTGGTCATTTATCTCAGCTATCCTGGCATCAATTTGCTGGATTATAGGAGATATGTTCGTGGCGGGATTTGATGTAAATCCAGAAGATTATCCCTTATTTGCACAAACTTATGCAGATCAAGTAGATGTAGGTTTTGCTACTCTAATGCTTGAGGGCTCAAGCTCTCGTCTGATGTTTGGTGCACTGATTGCCTCGATGACAGCCACTTTGTTTCTACCTGGTGTATGGTTAGCTTGCCAATATATTATTGATAAAAACAAATGGTACGTTTGGGCAACCTATTTTCTACTTATTATCAGTGTAGTTTTAATGCCTCTGGGGCATGGTGTTTTCTTCTACACTGGTGAGATATTCAAAGCTATTTATAACACCGATCCAATTGCCCATCCATATTTGTTAGAAATGGCCAATAATTTTATGACAGTTACATACATTACTTGGGCAACAGCAATTGTAATTCTGCTACTGGCATGGTTATGCTATTCTATCTTAGTTTTTACAGGAAAAACAAGACTTCCTAAATGGGCAGGGTTAATCTCACCTGTATTTATTGCCATTTATCAATTACCTATTAAGTTTATTCTTCCTCAATCTGAACTAAGAGGATGGTTAATGGCTGCAGCTTTCAATATTGCTTATCTAGTGTTTTTTGTTATTCTATTGTTTGTATTCAAAAACAGATTAAAGCACCCATCAGTTAACAACAATTAGATCTATAAATAATACACTTTTTATATATACAGGAAGTACTTCTCCCCTAAAGAGTGCTTTCTAAGTCAAAAAGCTAATAAAAACTTTAAAGTTCAAGAGTACTGCAAAGTAATTAGCTGACAATTCTATACAAGCAAAAAGAGCTATACTTTAAATAAGTATAGCTCTTTCACTTTATAAATAATTCGTGTACTTATTCTTCGTGGAATGCAAGAACAGGAACGTAATTGTGGTAACTTAATTTCTTAGTCATACTACTTGTAAATAATTTCTCAAAGAAATTTCTACTACGAGTAATAGAAACTAATAAGTCAATGTTTTCCTCATCTAAGAAATCAAAAATTGCTTTCTCAATATCATTAGACTCTACAACGAAAAACTTAACTGGTTCACCTTTGTAGTTTTCTTCCCAACTTTTGACAACTGCAGGATCTATTTTGTTCTTAGTAGTAGAAACGTGAACGCATTTAACTGTAGCTCCAAATCCCTTAGCAATTGGAATTAACTTATCTAAAATAGCTTTATCTTGTGTCTTAAAAAGTGTAGAGAAAGCAATAGAATCAACTCCATCAAAAATAGCATCATGTGGGATACTCAAAACTGGAATATCTAAAGAGCTAATAGCATTAGCTGTATTTGAACCAAGCAATTTCTTGTCTAATCCAGAGTTACCATTAGTTCCCATAACTACTAAATCAATCTTCTCTTCTTTTACGCGTTTTTTCAAAATCGTGTTCAAGAAACCTTCTTCTAAGATAAAGTGCATAGGAACATGATCTAAATTGTGCTTCTTAGCAATATCTCTGATTTGTGGTACTTGATCTTTAAAGTTTTCAAAGTTGCTTAACTCAATTGTTTTATAAACGTCCTGAACCATAACTGGATTAGCAGTAGCTGAAATCACAGGCATTTCATAAGCATGTAGAACAAATAGAGTAGCATTCTGATTTTCTGCCATTCTCAAAGCGTAAACTAACGCGTTATTAGCTGTATCAGAAAAATCTGTTGGGAATAATATTTTTTTCATAGTATGCGATTGTAATGTTTGTATAA
>NZ_WSPP01000014.1:0-11752 GCF_009767705.1 Myroides sp. LoEW2-1
TTAATATGTCCTCAATATAGATAGAATAGAGTATTACGAGGATTGATGCTCTAAAAAAGACTATATCTGAGTAACATCTTAAAAAATATCATATCCTTATAGTTGATTTTTTTTGCAAACAGTATGTTAAAATTTTGTTTTTACATTAATAATACTTGGTAAGTAAATGGTTTGTGTTTGTAAATGTGGATTATTTTAATGTGTTTAATGTAAAAATAATAGTTGTTTGTTTTATTTAATTGATAAAATAACAAAGATGTGTATCTTGTGCCAAGTAATAAGATTAAAAAAGAATTAAACATAGAACAACCCTAACCTAACTATAACTATAATCAATTGAAAAATTGTATTGTGTAAAAGAGACCTAACCAGTCTCTTTTTTTTTTGATGTAGATAAAGCTTTTTATTCGACCATTCTTTTCAGTAAGGGGGGAACAAAAAAAGGCTATCTCATTAAAAGATAGCCGTTGTATTAAAGTTGTTTATTTGTAAGATACTTATAAGCTGGTGGATTGTGGTGCGTCATGATACTTTCAACTTCATTAAACGTCTTCATATATTCTTTATCCTGGATACCATTAAGAATAATAGGGTTGCTTACCCTGTGGTAATTGGCATTTTGAAGATACTTTGGTTCTTGTAGTTCAGGTAAATCTTTGTGGATTTGTTTAAATATAAAACCACCTAAATACTTGTTGTACTTCTTGACAGATTTTTTAGTAGGGTTTTTAAGCCCTTTGAATATGCCTTGTGCAAACCATCTTTTGGGCCAGCTAATTCCTTTAAACATTTTGGTAGTTTCTTTATCCGAAAAAGGACTAATAGCATTAAAATCACTTAGCATTTGCGTAGTAGGTGGTACTTCAGGTACCCAATCTAAAGTATTGATAACTGTATAACTCCATTGCCTTGTGAGTGCTTCGTATTGATAACTAAAATACAGATTACCTGGTTTAGGTGCAGCGATTGCGTAGGTCTTTATTCTCAGATCTTTTGGAAGCTTGTTATCTTTTTGTTGCTGATATAAATTTGCAGTAAGCAAAATGGCGATTGCAGCCCCTTGACTATGCCCTGAAATAATAATATCCCTATGTCCATGAGAAAGTAAGCTGTCTAATTTCGGTTTGATATCTTGCATCAGATACAAAGAGGCAATAGTCCATCCCGCGTGAACTCCTGCTCGAGAATCTTCTGATAATTTGTAATAGACTGTAGTATTAGCATCTAATTTTATACTGTCTGTACTTGGAATCATTGCCGCGTAGTAGTTGGCCATCCAGCTTAGGCCTTTGTTGACAGAACCTCTAATTGCAATTTCGTGGATTCCCTTTTCATTTTTATACAGTGACCACTTATTAGTTAAGCCTATATCATTTGATGAGTAAATCCTTTCGTAATTCGTTAGATCATTTAAAGAGTCTTTGGGATATGCTTTGTGTAGGTCAGTAGCTAATTCAATACTGTTCAGTATCTCTTGTTTATCGTATTTGGGGCTTAGCAGCTGTGCATTGCAAAAATGACTTAGACTTAGAAGTGAAATTATAAGTGCTGATAACTTTTTCATTTATAGTATTTTGTAGTAAATTTATAGAAATAACCTTATTCGAATGACAAATTTACTTCTTATAATGGAGTAAAGGGAATAAAATTTGATTGGGAATTAAACAAAAATCTATATTATGGCACACAGAAGTATTTTAAAACACATTAAGAGCAATGTGAAACATTGGTATATACCAGTTATCTTGGGTATATTTTTTATGATAGGTGGGTTCTTTATTTTCTCCACTCCATTAGCATCTTTTATTACGTTAACTTGGCTATTTGCCTTTTTGTTCTTAGTTTCAGGGATATCAGAAATTATTTTTGCCTTAGTCAATAGGAATGAACTTGAAAACTTCGGATGGTTGTTATTCGGAGGTGTGATAGATACTATTTTAGGGTTAATACTTCTTAACTCGATGGAGTTATCAATGGCTATCCTGCCGATCTATATTGGAATTATCTTAATGTTCCGTTCATTTAGAGGAATGGCTGTATCATTTGAATTAAAGGAATACGGAGCAAAGAATTGGTTCGGTATTTTCATTCTTGCATTAATTGGTCTTATCTTCTCTGTGATGATGGTTGCTAACTTTACTTTTGGAGCATTTACTATTGTGTATTGGACGGCCTTTACTTTTATCTTCTTGGGGGTATCAAGCTTAGTATATGGTTTTCAATTGAGAAGCTTAAAAAAGCACGCTGGGCGAATTAGCGAAGATTTAGCAAAACGCTATGAAGAAATTCAAGAAGAGATAAATAGAGCGATTCACAAGGAGTAATCTTAAATTTATACTAAGGTAATAGTGATTAATACTAAAAAGGTAGTACATTACGTTTTATTATTTTAATGTAGAGTTATTATGAAAAAGTTTTTTGGTATTGCACTATTAATCATTGGAGGAGTAGTTGCAGCAAGTTGTACTGGTTCAGACGGACCACAAGGACCTCCGGGGCCTCCAGGACCTCCGGGATCTGGTAATGGTAATGGTAATGGCAATGGTATTATTGCAGTGTATGAAAAGTTTGATGTTAATTTTGTACAGAATAAAGAGGTGCCAAATCAAAGTAATGAGTATAGAATTGAACACCCTATTGATTTAGGATTAGGAGATGCTGTATTTGTATACTTTTTAGATGGTGTTGATAAGGATGCACCTATATGGACGCCTTTACCAAGAGAGTATAACGATATCGTGCTAAACATTAATGGAAAAGAGGAAAAATCAAGTATCAAGTACTTTTATAACTTTGGTCCTTTTAATGTTGATTTATTTGCAAGAGGAAATCACGATTTAGTAAATTACGATAAGGTAGGACAAATAAGTTTTACCAAAGGACTTGTGTTTAGACTGGTTTATATTCAGGCAGATGACCCGAAAGAAATTAAGTCAGCTAATAATGTTGTGCCATCTAAGCGAGTAAGCTACGATGAGTTAGTAAAGAAATACAACTTTAAAGAAGAAGATGTAATTAAGCTTTAATTACAATTCAACATAGTAAGAGAAGGAGAAGCTAATTTAGCTTCTCTTTTTTTATTTCTGCCCTTTTTACTTTCGAGTTAAGTCGCACTATCCCTAAGTATTAAAACAAAGGGAGAATACAGGGTTAATTAAGCTGTACGAGGCTATAATTGGTTTGCTATATTTTGACTTTGACCAGGGGGTGGTAGGTTGTAAAGATTATTTTTTACATGATTGAGTAAAAAAACAAGGGGGTGTTGGTTGTTTTTTTGAACTTTTTCATACATTTGCATCACTAATAGAGGGGGTGCCTTCTGAAAAACAATAATTATGTCAACATTTCGTTTTCGAGCAATTGAGAAAGCAGCGTCAAGAGAACCTGTTAAAGTAGAGGAGCTGGGTAGAAAATCATTAATTTTTGGTGACAATGTTTTTAATGATAAGTCTATGCGTCAATTTTTAACTCCTGAAGCTTATCAGGCAGTAAAGAATGCCCAGTTAGGGATTAAAATTGATAGAAGGTTAGCCGATTACATTGCTTTAGGTATGAAGGAATGGGCCTTATCAAAAGGAGTAACACACTACACTCACTGGTTTCAACCATTAACTGGTACTACAGCAGAGAAGCACGATGCCTTTTTTGAAACGCAATTCGATGGCGATCCTGTTGAAAAGTTTAACGGTAGCCAATTAGTACAACAAGAACCAGATGCATCGAGTTTTCCAAACGGTGGTATTCGAAATACTTTTGAAGCAAGAGGTTATACTGCATGGGATCCAACCTCTCCAGCATTTATATTTGGCTCTACTTTGTGTATCCCAACTGTATTTATTGCCTATACTGGTGAAGCCTTAGACAATAAAACACCTCTTTTAAAAGCTATTAATGCTATCGATGATGCAGCTACAGAAATAGCAAAGTTATTTGATAAAAATGTCAAAAAAGTAATACCTACTTTAGGATGGGAGCAAGAGTATTTCCTTGTGGATTCTGCTTTAGCAGAGTCAAGACCCGATATCTTAACTACTGGAAGAACACTTTTGGGGCACACTGCTGCAAAAGGACAACAGCTTGATGATCACTATTTTGGTTCTATTCCGACTCGTGTGTTGAATTATATGCACGATTTAGAGAACAACTGTATATTGTTGGGGATTCCAGTTAAAACAAGACACAATGAAGTAGCTCCGAATCAGTTTGAGTTGGCTCCAATCTTTGAGGAGACAAACTTAGCTGTGGATCACAACTCTTTGTTAATGGATGTAATGAAAAAAGTGGCTGAGCGTCATCACTTTAAAGTGTTGTTCCATGAAAAGCCTTTCAAAGGGGTGAATGGATCTGGTAAGCACAACAACTGGTCTTTAGCAACTGATACGGGAGTAAACCTATTAAGTCCCAGTAAGACACCGAAGAGCAATCTACAATTCTTAACTTTCTTTATCAATACGATTAAAGCTGTAAATGAGAATGAAGAGTTATTGCGTTCGGCAATCGCCTCAGCAAGTAATGATCATCGATTAGGTGCTAATGAAGCTCCACCTGCTATCATGTCTGTATTCATTGGACAGCAGTTGACAAAAGTGTTAGAGGAGTTGAAAGAGGTAACCGATGGAAAACTATCTCCTGAAGAAAAGACTGATTTAAAACTCAACGTAGTTGGGAAAATTCCAGATGTGCTACTTGACAATACCGATAGAAATAGAACTTCTCCATTTGCCTTTACAGGTAATAAGTTTGAGTTTAGAGCTGTAGGTTCAACTGCCAATTGTGCTGGACCAATGACTGTACTAAACACGATTGTTGCAAAACAATTAAGAGCATTTAAAGCACAGGTAGATCAGTTAATGGGCGAAGACGGTCTAAAAAGAGATGAAGCAATCTTTAATGTATTGCGTGAATACATCAAAGAGAGTGAGCGTATTTTGTTTGAAGGAGATGGATATAGTGAGGACTGGGAGAAAGAAGCTGCAAAGAGAGGTCTAAGTAATAATAAGACAACTCCAAAAGCATTGAAAATCAAAAAGTCTGAAGCGACAATTTCTCTGTTTGAAGAAATGAATGTAATGACGAGAAAAGAAGTATTAGCTCGCTACGAAATAGAATTAGAAGAATACGTAAAGAGAATCCAAATAGAAGGACGTGTTTTAGGTGATATTGCAAGAAATCACGTAATCCCAACTGCTATTCGCTATCAAAACCTTGTTATAGACAATGTAAAAGGGCTTAAAGAAATATTTGGAGAAGAAGACTTTAGCAATATTGCAAGTGAACAACTACAAATCATCAGAAAGATTAGTTACCACATTGCAGAGATTAACGCAAAAGTTACTGAGATGACTAATGCGAGAAAGAAAGCAAATCTCATAGAAGACATTGAAGAACAAGCACACGTATACTGTGAAGAGGTTAAGCCATATTTTGATATTATCAGATATCACAGTGATAAGTTAGAGATGAAAGTGGACAATGAATTGTGGACATTAACTAAGTATCGTGAATTGTTATTCACTAATTAAGAGCATTTAAAAATCGCTATACAACACAACACTTACTGGAAAAGGTCTTATCAATTTGATAAGACCTTTTTTATTGTAGTTGTACCATTAACTACCACATAGATTATCATATGTGAGATTTATATTAAAACAAACAAATAAAAAAAGGAGACCAACAAAAATGTCAATCTCCTCTTTCAAACTAGCTACTTAAATAAAATAATGTTATTGTTTTTCTTTATTCTTATATGCCCAGTAGAATATTAAAGGCAATACTGTAAATGATAAAATCATACATACAATAAGTCCACCAACAATCATAATTGCCAAGGGCTTTTGTATCTCAGATCCCATGCCATGAGATAGTGCTGCAGGAAGTAATCCCATAGATCCCATCAAGGCAATCATAATTACAGGTCTGATTCTACTTTTGACCCCATCTTTAATAGCGTCAATTAGCTCCATTTGTTTGCGCATATTTTCTCTCATGACACCAATAAGGACTATACCGTCAATCGTCGCCACACCAAATAGGATAATGAATCCAATACCAGCAGAGATTCCAAATATTGTTCCTGTCATCCATAGGGATAAGAAACCTCCTATAAAGGCAAATGGAATTGTGATGGAGGCAATGGCAGTATCCTTAAAATTGCCAAAGTTGAAGTACAACAAGAATAAAATCAATACAAGAGATACAGGAACGACTAACATCAATTGATTTGCCGCTCTTTCTTTACTTTCAAATTCACCTGCCCATTCGATTTTATTTGATTTAGGCAAGTGTACATTGGCTTCTACTTTTTGTTTTGCCTCTGCTATTGTACTTCCAAGATCTCTACCTTCTATACTAAAGCCAACCCCAATATAGCGACTTGACCCTTCTCGGTAAATAAAAGCAGGACCCGTATGATAATCAATTGTTGCTATTTCCTTCAAGGGAACTTGTTTACCATCTAAGGATGGAATAAGGATATCTCCAATTTTCTCCGCTGAATCACGATAGTTTTTATCGAATCGCAAAACCACATCAAACATTCTCTCATCTTCATAAAAAGTAGTAGCTGCCTGTCCACCGATAGTCATAGCTATCACTGCTTGTGCATCGGCAGTAGTAACGGCGTATTTTGCCATCTTGTGATCGTGAAGAGAAATTCTCAATTCTGGTAATCCGATATTCTTAAAGATATTTAAGTCAGTAACACCTGGTACGTCTTTTATGCTCTTAGCTACCTGATTAGCATAATCTTCCAGTTCAAATAAGTCATTGCCAAATATCTTGATAACCAAAGAACTCTTAACTCCTGCAACATATTCCTCAACGTTATCTTGAATAGGTTGACTGAACCCAAAGTTAATACCTGGGTATTTTTCAAGTGCAACGCGCATTTCTTCTAATAATTCATCCTTGGAAATACTTCTATTCCATTGGCTCTCTGGTTTGAGTTCGGTGTGAAATTCAATATTAAAAAATCCTGTTGGATCAGTACCATCATTAGGGCGACCGGTTTGAGTAAGAACAAACTTAACTTCGTCAAACTCGCGTAGTATACCTTTCATTTCTTTGGTTAATCGAACAGATTCATCAAGATTAATACTACTTGGGAGAGTAGCACGCACATAAATCGCCCCTTCATTTAACTTCGGTAAGAACTCTGATCCATAGTAGTGAAAGCGCACGCCGCAAATCACTAATAGTACTGTAAATAAGCTGAAGGTTACTCTCTTGTTTTTAAAAGCTACCTCAAACATTTTGTATATATTCTTTTTAAAGAAACGAGAGATCATATTTTCCTTTTCTTCAATATTCTTTGTCAAAAGAATTTTACACATTGCAGGAACATAGGTTAAACTCAGAATCAGTGATCCTAATAAGGCATATCCCAATGTAAAGGCGAGTGGAGAGAACATTTTACCCTCTACTTTTTGGAAAGAAAATATTGGCATTAAAGCAACAATCAAGATTAAAAGCGCAAAGAATATATATCCAGCTACGCTTCCTGCACTTTTCTTAATAGTACCTAATTTGGACATCTTATTGAATCGCTGCATGCCCACCATACTTGCTTTTTTCTCTAATCCTACAAATACGTGCTCCACAATTACTAAAGTACCTTCCAGTAATAATCCAAAGTCTAAAGCTCCCATCGAGATAAGGTTTGCAGGGAGTCCTTGTATTTTTAGCATTATGATAGCGAATAAAAAGGCAAGGGGAATTACTGAAGCTACTATAAAAGTTGTGCGCCAGTTGTACAAGAAAATAAATACGATGATAGAAACAAGTATAACTCCCTCTACCAAGTTCTTAGTTACTGTGTGAACTGTTGTATTAACTAAATCAGTACGGTCTATGATAGGCTCTATTTTTACATTCTTAGGTAGAATGCGCTCGTTGAGTTCTTCTATTTTATCTTTCAAACCAGTAATCACTTCACTTGGATTCTCTCCGCGTAGCATAACTACAATCCCTTGTACCACATCGTCCTCATCTTGAAAACCTACTTGTCCTAATCTTGGTTTGGCACTGATACTCACATTAGCAACGTGTTTGACTAATATAGGTGTATTTCCCTTTACTTCGATAAGGATATTTTCTATATCCTCCACGTTATCTAATAAGCCAACCCCTCTAACAACATAAGCCTGATCGCCGCGTTGAATCACATCTCCACCTACATTTATATTGCTTTTCTCAACGGCCTCATATACATCTAATGGCGAAAGATCATAGTTAACCAATTCAGTTGGGTTGATCTGAATCTCATATATTTTTTCTTCCCCACCAAAGCTCACAATATCAGCAACACCTGGAACAGAAAGTAATTCGCGTTCAATTACCCAATCTTGAATTGACGTAACTTCTTTGATCGGCAAGTCGCTTTTGATAATGTATCTGAAAATTTCGCCAGTTGCCCCTGAAGGAGGTTCTATTTCAAAGTCTGCACCCTCAGGCAGATTAACATTGCCCATTCGATTTGATGCGTATTGTTGCGCATAGAAATCGTCTATTTCATCATTGAATAAAACGGTCACTACAGACAATCCAAATAAGGAGATAGAGCGTACCTCTGCTTTATTTGGTATGGTATTCATCTCTTTCGAGATAGGTAGAGTGACGAATTTTTCTATTTCTTCAGCACTTCTTCCTGGCCATTGCGTAATAATACGTGCTCTGGTATTAGTCACATCAGGAAATGCCTCAATAGGAGTGTGTATATAACTATAGATTCCTCCAAAAAGCAAGATTAAAACCCCAAAAAGGACGATAAAAGTGTTTTTAAGAGAAAATGAAACTATATTTCTAACAAATTTTTGCATGTTTTCTTCTACTTTATAGTTTGTTTGTTAATTGCTCATAGATCAATAATTCATTTGTAGTAATGACTTGGTCGTTTTCATCTATGTTAGCATTGACATAAGTATATATATTATTCTTGGCGATAGGAGATATACTTCTTATTTCCTGATGACAGTCGTCTTTATAGACTACCACATAGTTTTGATTATTATCGAATATGATCGCGTTATTTGGGATAGCAAGAGCATTTCCTTGATTGTCGTCTAATTGAATAATTACATCAGCTGCCATACCTGGTTTTAATTTCATTTCGGTATTATTCATGGTTACTTGCGCTTTCAAGACGCGTTCTTCACTATCAAAAACTTGTGAAACTAACGAAATTGTCCCTGCAAAGTATTCATCTGGATAGGCAAGTGTACTTACTTGTACCTTTAAGTCTTTCTTGATGTGTCTCATACTCGTCGCATAGACGTTGATCATTACCCATACATCACTTAGATCTGCTACTGTAAACAAAGCTTCTTCTCCAGCAGAAACAGTTGAGCCATTGGCGATATCTTTGCTGACAATGTATCCAGTTATAGGCGATTTGATTAAAAAAGAACCTGTTGAAGCATTAGCTTCATATCGATTTAAATTCGATCTGGTAGCTTTGACTTTGGCTTCCAAAACGCTTACTTCACTTTGAGCTTCAATTAACTCTTTCTGAGAGGAGATGCCGTCTTCATACATTTGCATTGTCGATTCTAATTCTCTTTTAGCCAGTAGTAAATCTCTTTCACTTGACTTAAGGTCATCTTGTAACTCGCTCAGATCGGTACTGTTTATTTCTGCTAATATTTGTCCTTTCTTTACGTAATCTCCTATAGAGAAGTTAACATGGGTAATAACGCCGTCAACAAGACTGATATAAGGAACAGTTTTGTCTTTGTTATAGTCAATAGTTCCGTTTAAGGTGATTGATCTTTCGATAGGACGAGTAACAACTTTCTCTATTTTTAGACCTTCTTTGACTTCAGCTGGAACGCAATAAGGCTTGTCTTGAATCTCTGATACTGATTGTTCATTTTTACAAGAACTCAAACTTATGGCAGTAAGAAGAAATAGGGGATATATATATTTGTGCATGATTGTATCTTTTTAGTTTATTATAATTCTTTTCCTATAGCGTATTGAAGAACTTCGAAGTAATCAATAACATCTTTCTTCGTTTCTAAAATGAGGTTTTTGTTATCTAAATAAGCTTCTACAAAATCTAAGTATTCTATTAGGCTTACATTTCTCTTTTCAAAATTTCTAAAATAAGCCTCGATAATCTTATCTAATTGGACTTCGTAATCTTTGTCAATTTCCTGGTACAGACTCAAAGCGTTGTTATAATTTCTAAAAGCCTCAATAATCTCATTGGTTATCTCGTTTACCTTGGATTGTGTTTCTAATTTTGTCTTTTCTATTTCGAGTTTAGCTTCTTTTATTCCTCCTTTATTTCTATTGAATATTGGCAAGTCAAAAGAAAGGCCTAATCCCACAAAATCTCTCATGATATTACCTCCGCGATCATAGTCAATTGCCACTGTAAAATCAGGTACTCTTTCTGCTTTTTCAATCTCCAATCGCTGGACAGATTGCTTTTCTAAATTTCTACTTAACAACACATCTGGTCTAAGTTCCATAGCGTCAATTACCCAATCTTGTAATTGCATTTCAGAGACTTCTTTGATAGGTAAACTAAGTTCTTCACTGATCTGAATGGTCAAGTTTTCACTTATGCTAATGAAGTTTTTTAGTTCTTTGAGTGTTTCTTCATAGTCTTTCTTCAATTCGAAGTATTCCTTTTTTAATTGAAGTTCAGCAGCTTTTAGTCGCATATACTCAGCTTGACTGATATTGCCGTGATTTAACTGAGTCGCATAAGCTTTATTAAGGCTTTTAGTTTTGTCAATTTGCTGATTGTATATATTCAATTGTTTTTGGAGCAATTGCAATTGACTGATATTCTTTCTCAACTCCAACTTAGCTTCACGCAGGATACTTTCAAACTCTTTTTCCTTTTCTTCAATAGTTAGTTTTTGCAAGGCGATGTTCTTGCGTCTTTTTCCAGCTGTTTGAATTTCTTGCTCTAAGTGAAGTGAGATTTGTTGCGCTTCCCCCCAGTTTTTAAATATGATAGGTTGTTCTTCTATATCTGTTGTCTTCCAGAGGTTGACTTCCGAAATTTCAAAAGTAGGGTTAGGCCATAGTCTGGCTTGTATTAATTGGGCTTCTGCTTGTGAAATTTCAAGTCGCTGTGCCAATAAATCTAAATTCTGTTCTAAAAACTTAGCTTCTAATTCTTCTCTTGTCAAGCTAATTACTTGCTCTTGGCTATAACCTATAACAATAGGTGCTATGCAAGCCACGATGTAAAGATACTTTTTAAGCATTTTCTGTGATTTTAACAATTTCAAAAGTATGTTATTCTGATTATAAGCAGATTTGATTCAGATTAAAGCTCTATTAATGTTACATTAGAATTTGATTAGAGTTTTTATCTTCTCATTTCTCTATTATAGTCTTACAACTTTTATTCCAAAGTTTGGAATGTGTGAATTAGTACTATTTGGCGTGCAGTCTGCACAGAATGTATAGCATTTATTTTAACAATTACATACTCATTTGCAACTTCAAGAGTTGAGTATAACTTCACACAATTATCGATTAAACTGCATAAATACATAGTATGAGAAATGTCTAAAAATAAATTTAATCATAACTTATTGATTTTCATTTAAATAAGTTGTTTTTGTTATTCACATATAGTGTCATGATTAAAAAAAAAAGGTACAAACAAATCATGTGGAAAGTGTTTTGGCAAAATAATTGTATAGAAGTGCGCATAAAATGAATCAAGTAAAATGATTTTAAGCCCATTATTGATATTAAGAGTTTATCCTTATTGGTTAATCTTTAT
>NZ_WSPP01000131.1:0-335 GCF_009767705.1 Myroides sp. LoEW2-1
GCTGGAAATCCAATTCCGTATTATATCAACGCTACTTCGGATTTCTTAGAAATAGTTAAAAATAATGAAACTATTCAAAAGGAAATTACAAAAGTAGTTAATACAGGTGGAGGTACTGACCCAGGTACACCAGAACCAGTTGACCCAACAAAACCAGATCCTAACTCATATGGTAACGTTTACTATGGTGACGTAAATAAAGATGGTAACCCGATCTTATATACTGTAAATGATGGTAAAACTTATGCAATTGACATTTCTCAAAATATTCTTAATGAGATTACAAATAATCAAGATATCATTGAGAAGTTAAAAGAGCAAACTACTGTAGTAGT
>NZ_WSPP01000132.1:0-2295 GCF_009767705.1 Myroides sp. LoEW2-1
GGTTAATCATAGTGTATCAAAACTTAATTTTTAACGTCATTTTATGCAACAAATCCACTTAAAAAGCTAAAAATTTGAATCAAAAGGCATTTTTTATTAAATTTGTAGAAATACACTGTTTTAATAACCGGCTTACAACTACAAAATACATTGAATAATCAAACATATTTTGCAGCTTAAGGTGTATGGAGTAAGCAAAAAATAATTTATATGCTAAGCATTAAAAAAATTGACAAACAAAACAAGATTAACAATGACGAAATTAACCTGTATGCTGATTTTCTAAATCTGCATTTAGAGCAATATGGCGACAAAAAGCAAGACATTTTAAAGGCTATAGACTACGCTCTTGAAAAAGATAACAAACCTGGAGGATTCTTATTGGTAGCTACCAATCAACAAGACAAAATTGTCGGTATTACTGTTGTTTTAAATACGCTAATGGAAGGTTTTATACCTGAACATATATTAGTTTATATTGCAACTGACTCCAAGGAAAGAGGCCAAGGAATAGGCTCCCAATTGATCCAACGCATAAAACAAGAGGCCAAAGGATCTATTGCATTGCATGTTGATGCTGATAATCCAGCACAAAACTTGTATGAAAGACAAGGATTTGAAAAAAAATACATTGAAATGCGCTTAACAAAGTAATCATGGCTTTTATAACTTTAGACAAAAACAAGTTAAAGCACAATTTCGAACAACTTGACCAACTTTTTGAAAATAATAATATCCAATGGGCTGTTGTTGGAAAATTACTTTGTGGAAACGAAATCTTTTTAAGAGAGGTTCTCTCTTTAGATATAAAGCAAATTTGCGACTCAAGAGTATCAAATTTAAAGGCAATCAAAGCTATCAATGATCAGGTAGAAACCATTTACATCAAGCCCGCTCCAAATGGCAGCATTGATGAAATTGTTGAGTTTGCCGACATAAGCTTTAACACAGAACTTGAAACTATTAAACTTCTCTCTCAAGAAGCAGTTAAACAGAACAAACACCACAAAGTGGTAATTATGGTTGAACTCGGTGAGTTAAGGGAAGGTGTTTTAAGGGAAGATCTCATCGATTTTTACCAGCAAGTATTCAACTTGCCAAATATCCAAATCATTGGATTAGGTGCAAATCTTACTTGTATGTATGGAATATTACCCAATAATGACAAACTCATTCAAATCACCCTCTACAAGGAAGTGCTTGAGCTGAGATTTAACAAGACAATTCCCTATATCTCTGGAGGAGCCTCTGTGACAATTCCTCTGATTATGAATAGCAGTATCCCAAAGGCTATTAACCATTTTAGAATCGGAGAGAGTCTATTTATGGGAACCAATGCTTATGACGGGTCTTGCTATGAGAACTTAAAGCAGAACGTCTTTAAGCTTCACACGGAAATCATTGAACTACATGAAAAACCAATGATGCCTGAAGGAGAAGTAGGTCTAAATATGACTGGCGAGAAAGTTAGTTTTAATCCCGAATGGGAAGATAGCACCAATTACAGAGCTATTATCGATTTAGGACTACTTGACATCGACATTGAACACATCACTCCTCTATGGCCTGATATCGAGATTGTCGGGGCAAGTTCAGATATGATTGTCATTGATTTGGGACAAAATCCAAAGAAATTAAAAGTTGGAGATACCATTCCCTTTCACATGGATTACATGGGAATTCTGAGAATCATGAATTCTGACTACGTAGAAAAAGAAATAATTTAATATACCTTCTTTTACAGCTCACATCAATAAATTATTGGTGTGAGCTTTTTTTATGCACTAAAATCAGTAAAGACCTTAACAAGCAATCTGTAAATAAGCACAATTCCCTGTAAAGAATTTGCACTACTTACAAGAGTATTAATTAGATACCAAAAGGAACAACTATCTAAAACTTAGGTTAAAAAAAATCAAGCAAAGCCCAATGCCTTTTACTTTTGTTAACCTCAATCAAAAAGTTTTTTTACAATGATTCAAACAATTATCCCTTTAGGAGGAGTAGCACCCTCTGAGCTTATAGTCGTTGTTGCAATCGCTTTACTTTTGTTTGGCGGAAAGAAAATCCCCGAATTAATGAAAGGACTTGGAACAGGAATTAAAGAGTTTAAACAAGCTACTCGCGAATCAAATGCTACTACTGCACAGAATCAACACAGTGATTCAAATCAAGAGCAGAAAGCAAAACAAGACTAAAAGAGGCTGTCTAAAAAGCCTAAAAAACAAAACCCCGTCTAAAAAAGGCGGGGTTTTTTCATTGTTTGTCCTCAAAAATAATTATCTTCAAGGTGCA
>NZ_WSPP01000133.1:0-253 GCF_009767705.1 Myroides sp. LoEW2-1
AATGTTTAGTCTGAGTAGTAGCCATCAATTCTACTTGTATAAATCAGCTTGTGATATGCGCAAGAGTTTCGATAGTCTATGTGGTCTTGTTCAAAACGAGCTAAATCAAGTAGCTCACAATGGTAGTGTCTATGTCTTTATCAATCGTCGCTGTAATCAGATGAAACTCTTACACTGGGAAACAGGTGGTTTTGTGTTATATCACAAGCGATTAGAACAAGGTACTTTTGCTTTTCCTATTCATAATCGGACT
>NZ_WSPP01000134.1:0-17694 GCF_009767705.1 Myroides sp. LoEW2-1
GCGCAGATGGTACTGCTAACCAGTGGGAGAGTATGTCGTCGCCCTTCTTTTAAGAATCCCCAATCTCATATGAGGTTGGGGATTTTTTGTTTATATACTTCACAACTTAGTAGGAGGATACTATTGGTAAATTTCTATTGAAGTGCTGAGAATAATTTGTTTAATATATTTTTTAGTACTTTTCTTTTTTGTTTCTATAATAAGTAGCTTCCTTTTCTGTATAATATTTTTTTAGAATATTATTTTTATTTACTTTACTAATACCGAATAAAATTCTTTTTTACTATTTGTTTGCTGAATAAAATTCTTTTTATTACTTTTGCATCGGCAAATTGAAAAGTATGGAATATAAATTAGATGAGATAGATTTGAAGATATTGCGAATGATGCAAGACAATGCTAGAATTAATAATTCTGAACTTGCGCGAGAATTAGGAATGGCTCCATCTGCTGTTCTAGAGCGTGTAAAGAAGTTGGAACAAAAAGAAGTATTGTTAGCATATCATGCAAGGGTTAATCCTACAGCAATAGATCAAAAGATGTTGTCATTTATTTTTATAAAAGTTGATGAGATTATTGGTGATGAGGAGACAGGTAAGCTTTTAGCTGAGATTCCAGAGGTGTTAGAAGTTCACGATATTGCAGGAGATGATGGTTATATGATTAAAGTTAGAACATCGGATTCTTTAGCTCTTGTTTCGTTGATGAGAAATTCGCTTTCAAAGATTCAAGGTGTCATATCGACGAGAACGATTATAGTATTACAAACAGTAAAAGAAGATAATAAATTAATTATTCCTGAAAAATTAGATTAGGTATGAGTGCAGTAGTTAATAATAGTACAAGTAAAGGATCTGTAATATTTGCATATCTTGTTGTTTATTTTGTATGGGGATCTACTTTTTTCTTTATTCATAAAGCATTAAGTGATTTTACTCCTTTCGTGTTGGGATCGCTTCGCTTCTTTGCAGCGAGTGTTATATTATTGACTTATTGTAAGTTAAAAGGATATAAGTTGTTTAATAAGAAAGTGGTTAAGCAAGCGTGTATTACTGGTTTTTTATTATTGTTTATTGATATGGGAGCTCTTATTTGGGCAGAACAACATGTTTCGAGTGGTATTGCAGCTATTATGGCGGCAGCGGCAGCTTTGTGGTTTATAATTTTAGATAAACCTCAGTGGAAGAATAATTTTTCAAGTTTGCCAATTGTACTTGGGTTGATTATGGGGTTTGTAGGCGTGATTATGCTGTTTGCAGAGCAGATTACCATTGCAAGTGATGAGTCACAGCGTTTGTTAAATATATTCTGTATGTTTTTATTGATCTTAGGATCTATTGCTTGGACGATTGGGTCCTTATATTCAAAATACTCTAAAGATAAGAATGAGAACCAAGGAGAGGATCTTCACGTTATGGTTAAAACTTCTTGGCAAATGATTACTGCTGGAGTATTATTTTCTATAGTAGCTACAGTAAATGGGGAGTTTAGTGCATTTGAGCCAAGTGAGATTAGCAATGGTGGATGGTTTTCACTTGTGTATTTAATTACTTTTGGATCAATATTGGCATTTGGTTCATATATATGGTTAATACAGAATAGACCAGTAACAGAGGTGAGTACTTATGCTTATGTAAACCCTGTTGTAGCAGTAGCATTGAGCTATTTCTTTACTGATGATATCATCACAAGCTTACAAATCGGTGGATTAGGTGTTGTTCTTGTAAGTGTCGCGTTGATGAATTGGGATCTTTATAAGAATAGTAAGTTTTTTAAAAAGATCAAAAAGAAAAAAAATGTAAAAGCTTCGGATAGTGAGCAATTGCATATGAGTAATTAGCGTTTAATTCTTTTTTAATATTATTACATCAGCCTCTGCATTTGTGGAGGCTTTTGTTTTTGTAATTATTTTGAAGTTAGTGTATTAAGTATGAAAAATGCATTAATTGTTTGGTGGTTAAATTAAAAATAGTAATTTTGCACAGCTTTTGGATCAGCTTGGTTTCTCCATTAGTGTAATTTATAAAAAGTAAAACCTCTTCTATTGAATGTAACTGGTATTAAGAAACTTACACATTAATAGAATACAAATTTATTATCAGCTATGTCTGAAATCAATAAAACACAAGAAGATTTTTTAAAAGACTTTAATTGGGAAAACTACGAAAACGGTATTGATGCTGTTGATGATAGTCAATTAAAAGAGTTTGAAAATTTAGTAGACAAAACATTCATTTCTACAGATGATGAGGAAGTTGTTGAAGGAGTTGTAGTAAGAATCACTGACAGAGATGCAATTGTTGATATCAATGCTAAATCTGAAGGTGTTATTTCTTTAAACGAGTTCCGTTATAATCCAAACTTAAAAGTAGGAGATAAAGTAGAAGTATTAATCGACGTAAGAGAAGATAAATACGGACAATTAGTTTTATCTCACAGAAAAGCTCGTACAATCAAAGCTTGGGATAGAGTTATCGCTGCTCATGAGTCTGGAGAAATCGTTAATGGATTCGTTAAATGTAGAACTAAAGGTGGTATGATCGTTGACGTATTCGGAATCGAGGCATTCTTACCAGGTTCTCAAATTGATGTTAAACCAATCCGTGATTACGATCAATATGTGAACAAAACAATGGAGTTCAAAGTAGTTAAAATTAACCACGAATTCAAAAACGTTGTTGTTTCTCACAAAGCACTTATCGAGGCTGATATCGAAGTTCAAAAGAAAGAAATTATCGGTCAATTACAAAAAGGTCAAGTGTTAGAAGGTGTTGTTAAAAACATTACTTCTTACGGTGTATTCATTGACTTAGGAGGTGTAGATGGTTTAATCCACATCACTGACTTATCTTGGTCAAGAATTAACCACCCAAGTGAAGTATTAGAATTAGACCAAAAATTGAATGTTGTTATCTTAGACTTTGATGATGAGAAAACAAGAATTCAATTAGGTTTAAAACAATTATACGCTCACCCATGGGATGCTTTAGATTCAAACTTAAATGTTGGAGATAAAGTTAAAGGTAAAGTAGTTGTTTTAGCTGATTACGGTGCTTTCATCGAAGTTGCTGAAGGTGTTGAAGGTTTAATCCACGTTTCTGAAATGTCTTGGTCTACTCACTTAAGATCAGCTCAAGATTTCGTTAAAGTAGGAGATGAAGTAGAGGCAGTTATTTTAACTCTTGATAGAGAAGAAAGAAAAATGTCTTTAGGAATTAAACAATTAACTCAAGATCCTTGGACTGATATCACTGCTAAGTACCCAGTAGGTTCTAAACATGTAGGTATCGTTCGTAACTTTACAAACTTCGGTGTATTCGTAGAATTAGAAGAAGGAATTGATGGATTAATTTACATCTCTGACTTATCTTGGACTAAGAAAATCAAACACCCATCTGAGTTTGTAAACGTAGGAGATAAATTAGACGTAGTAGTATTAGAGTTAGACGTTGAAGGACGTAAATTATCTTTAGGACACAAACAAACTACTGCTAATCCTTGGGATAAATACGAAGATGCTTACGCTGTGGGAACTGTACATTCAGGAGAAATCTCTGAAGTAGTTGACAAAGGTGCTACTGTAGTATTCGAAGAGGATGTAGTTGCTTTCATTCCAACTCGTCACTTAGAGAAAGAAGATGGTAAGAAATTGAAAAAAGGAGAATCTGCTGAGTTCAAAATTATTGAGTTCAATAAAGAATTCAAGAGAGTAGTTGCTTCTCATACTTCAATCTTCCGTGAAGAAGAAGAGAAAAATGTAAAAGCTGTTGAGGCTTCTAACAACAATACTGCTGAGAAAACAACTCTTGGTGATATTGACGCTCTTGCTGAATTAAAAGAAAGAATGGAGAAAGGAAAATAATTCCTGACTTATAATATTTCAAGCCCTAACATTTTAATGTTAGGGCTTTTTTGTTTTTAAATTATTAAGCTAAAGTTGTAAAAGAGTACCAAGTTAAGTACTTATTACTTTTCTAAGCTCTTTGTCTAACTGGGAAGTTATGTGGATAGGAGTGCTGCTTGGAAAGCCTGGTAATCTTTTGTCATAGTTTATAGTACAAGATTGCGTCAGTATCACCAATTGGAACTTATCAAAATTAATAATGACAAGGTTCTGAAGTTAAAGTAGTATTTAGCAGATACATTAGTTGTTGTGATTAAAGGTTATAAACAGGAGGTTCTTGAGATTAATGGTGTTAAAACTATGTCATTTTGAATTGATCTTGCTATTAATGTTGGTCAATTGAAGTATGAAGGCTTGAAATAAGATATAATTTGTTAATAAATACTGAAAATTAAATCTAATCTTGTATTGTTTTTAATATCTTTAAAAGAAATTTAATCTTTTTAATTTGATGGGGTGGTTTACTAAAAGAAGTAAAAGTTGGGAAGTTAAAAATACTGTACTTTTATTAGGCGTAGTCGGATCAGTTAGTTTTATCAGTTTCGGTGTCTTAACACCTATTGCTATTGCTATTTTTGGCAATATAGTCAATGTTAACAGATGGTTTTGGAAATCTTGTATGATTGCCCTTGTTTATCTGTTTTTTTTAATATTAGCCCTTTTCTTTTTGGTAGCTGATGTAAGTTCAACTTATGTTTTAGCAGTTAATTTTTTAAGCTTTTATATTTATGTAGTTTATATGTCTTTAGATTTAGGAGAGTATCTACAACGATTAGATCTACAGAATTATATTACATTAGAGAAGAATAAAGATTACAACTACGACGCTGTAATTAGTCAGTTTAATCAAGTACAGGAGGATATATCACCCAAAGATCGTTTTATTGCTAAACTTACTTTCTGGAGAGATCAAATTAGCAATGCTAAAGTGGTTGAGAATGTAAGCGAATTAATACGCTTGACAGAAATCATTATTGCAAAGGATGAAAGTAGAGCTGATTTGTTTTTCGTGCGTCATGGCAGTACAATTGAGAATGTTTTACAGCAATATGTTGAGTTGGATCAGACTTATATCGCAAATGCATCAGTGATTAGCACAAAAGAGAATTTAGAACATGTTATTGCGCAGTCTAAAGTAGTATTTGAAAATGAATTGTCTAATATGATTGAAACGGAAGCACTTCAAGTCGATGGAGAAGCTTCTGTGTATATATCTGTTTTGAAAGGAAGGGGGATTTTATAATGGGATGGTTTACTAAGAAAGAGAATAGTTGGGAGATAAAGCATAGTTGGTTGGCTATACTATCTCTGTTTTTTCCATTTGTTTTTCCTCCATTGGGAATGCTATATATGGGAATTGTAGGTAAAATTAGAAGTTTATTATACGGAAGCTTTCTCTGGATGGCTTTGTATACAGGAGTTTACTTTTTTTACTTTTTTATAGGTAATACAACTTTCTTTAAATTATTATCCTTTTGCGTTTTCTTGGGAGGTGCAGTAGTTGTTTCAATGTATTTAAGAGTGTTTTTACAACGTTTGCACTTGAGGTATATTATTAATTTAGAATGGTCTAAGAAATACGATTATAAGGATTTTATACGAAGAAAGAATATATCTGAAATTTTATCAGTAAGTACCTTTATTGATAGCTTAACTAAGTGGCAAACTGTAGTTAAGAATCCTGAAGTAAGAGGATATATTGCAAAGATGATTCTATTAGTTAAGAAGATAACAAGTCAAAATGACCAGTTTGTTAGTGAACTATTTTTAGAGAGACATGCATATTCTATTGAGAATATTCTGCAACAGTATTATCAGATTGAGTTGTCAAAAATAGAGAATGACGTTATTAAGGAGGCAGAAGAAAAATTGAGATTTACAATAGGACAGGCTTCTCAAGCATTTGAAAATGAGTTGACAGGTAAGATGAAATTTCAGAATATGTCGATTGAAGCTGAATCATCAGCTTATTTAGAAGATATGAAAACACGAGGTTTATTATAAAAAGAAATATGGAAAAAGATATTCAACAATTAAGACAAGAAAGAGAGTTAGCTCCAGAAATCAATGTAGAATTCACGGAGCAAGAACAGCGACAAATTGAATCTTATAAGAACAGTATCAATTTAGCTAACACTACTCAAGTAATTCAATACGGTGCTGGGAGCCAATTAAAATCAAGTGCTTTTGCAACAGAGATACTTAAACAGGTACAGACAAAAGATTTGGGAGAAACTTCCAATGTACTTGTTGGATTGCGTCAAGAGATTAAATCTTTTGAAGGCATAGCTGAAAAGAAAAGCTTAATTCCTTTTTTTGACTCTATCAAAAAGAAAATAGGTAGACTACAAGCACAGTATAGTAAGGTTGAAACAAATATTAATGCGATTGAACTTCAACTTGAACGTCATTATAAGAACATGATGAAGGATGTCGCAATGTTTGATAAGTTATTTGATGAGAATAAGAAGTACTTCAAGGAGTTGTCTTTGTATATTGAAGCAGGTGATCAGAAGTTGGTAGAATTACACGATCAAGTTTTACCACAAATGAAACAAGAGGCTGAGTCAGACAATGATCCCTCAAAGATTCAAGCTTATAAAGATATGGAGCAACAAGTTGTGCGCTTTGAAAGAAAAGTACACGATTTGAAACTGACGCGTATGGTTATACTTCAATCTTCCCCTCAGATAAGAATGGTGCAGAATAATAGTTTAATGTTGATGGAGAAACTACAATCCAGTATTGTAAATACTTTGCCACTTTGGAAAAACCAGATGGTTCTTACATTGGGGATTGCTCGTTCTCAGCAAGCATTAAGTGCACAACAAGCCGTTAATGATGCAACTAATCAATTGCTAACTCGCAACAGTGAAATGCTACGTGATGCAACAGTAAAAGTGGCACAAGAAACTGAAAGAGGTATTGTGGATATTGAAACGATACGCAAAGTTAACTCTGATATCCTTAGTACTATTGACGAAATTGTACGTATTCAAACAGAGGGACGTGAAAAACGTAAAGCTGTAGAAGTGGAGTTAAAAGATGCTGAACATCAGTTAAAACAACGTTTATTAAACAATAATGTTGACACGAATAAAAAGTAAACGTTATAGACAACGTCATATAATAAAAAAAGCTTTCTATTTAGAAAGCTTTTTTTATACCATATAAATATGTTAATCATAGAATTTGTCAAATCTTGCATATCCTGAGATATTTGTTGGAATTGACATTCCTTGTGTAACTTTATCTGTTTTACTGTCGTAGATCCAAACATAATTGTTATTGTCCTTCGAATTAATAGCGAAGTATAATTTGTCATTTTGAACAAAAGTTCCCCATTCATAAGGTTCATCAGTTGGAAGTTCTTTAAATTCTCTGACAATTTGCTGCGTTTCTAAATCGACTAAAATGTATCTTCCGTTATAACTATTACCAAGTTCTTTGTCGCGGTAAAGTACCATCATCTTATTGTTTCCTAAGTATTGTAATATGGTTTCTACTTTTTTGCCTTTTACCAGTTTAGTTAAGTTAAAGGAGTAGTCTGCATCGTAAGAGGTTTCTCCTTGATTTACTCTAAACAAGTATATGTCTTCATCATCACTTTGTACCCTTGGAAAACACGGATAATAAAATTGATTGTTTTCTGTCGTAAATGTCGTGTGGAAGTAAGGTGAAGCATTTGACACCCCTGTACTTCGTTTATCTACTCTTGTATCTTTAACTGTAAAATCGCTGTAATCAATAGTAGCAAAATTATAGTAATCGGGAATCAACCATTTGTCATCTCGAAAACCATATTGCATATATAATGTGTTGTCAAAATAAGTAATTGCACCGACCATATAGTGATTGTATTCATCAGGAAAAGGTGTTAGACCTTTAAAAGCATCTTGTTTAATGATAGAAAGGTCTTCTGCATTGATAATAGTATATCTTATTTCACCAGCATTTCCTGTTGTACCAGCAATTAGAAGTGTTTTGCTATCTATCCAAACAAAGCTTGAGATTTCTGATATGTAGGTATATGGTATTTCTTTAATGGTCACTAATCGGTCATTGGTATATTTGAATTTCTTTAGGATACCTTGATCATTTTTATAGTTATAGATATATCCATTCTTTACGATATAGGAATAGGTACCTTTAGTGTTAATTTCATCACCTTCTTTTTTCAAATCCATTTGACCTTGTGTGAGGTCATTGGTAGCTGTCATATAGTGAACTGTATTAGGCCAGCTTCCCAGGGCAGATAACAAAAAGTAGTTGTAATCTTCTTCTCCTTGATATCCTCCTGCGCTGCTTGGTTCTTTACTGCAACTTCCCAAAACGAAGAATAGGCATAGTAACGATATGCTTTTGTATATATTTAATCTCATTTTATTCTTTTATTTTAATGCGTATCTAAACTTGAAATAAAAAGCGCGGCCTTGTTTTTGTAACTTAAAGTTATCGTATGCAAGGGCATCTCCTATGTTTGTGCAATCAAGAGCAAAGTTATACTTGCCATTTTGCATGGAGTAGCTAACTCCAACATTGTGTAAAGTTTGTCTTGGTATGGTCGGAATATTTCTTTTGTTACCGTAAGACTGCCAGTTTTTATAGTACCATTCAGTCATTTGTAAGCCATAATGAAATTCTAAGCGACTGCCTTCCTGGAAGATATTGTTTTGTCCAATACTAACATCAACGTTTCCAAATAGCCAAGGTTGGTTTGGTACCTCTTTTTTGTATGTTGCAGAAACCACATCATTGCTATTATTCGCATATTTAGTATTGTCATACGCATAGTTATACGTGATGTTCATCATGACTCTGATTAAGTCCTTGTATTGATAGTTAAGTTCCCCTTCGATTCCTTTAGTTAGGATGTTAGTCAGGTTTTCGTATTTAAATGTACTGTTGTGTAAGTTTTGTACAGTATAGATAAAATCCTTTGTATCTCTTATATATCCAGCTACTTCAGCTCTTACAAAATGGTCAGCAAAATTATTTGAGTAATAGAAACCAAGGTTATAGTTATTACTTGTTTCTGGTTTAAGTTCCATATTAGCCGTTACAGATACGCCGTCACCAAATATTTCATCAGGTTCAACTAAGCGATAAGAGTGTTCATACGAAGCTTTAACTCCAAGTTTATCTGTTATTTTAAAGGTAGAGGCAATACCGTACCCCCAATTATCATATGGTTCTTTTACTTTCTCATCCAAACGCGTTTCTCTATTAAAAACTAATTTTTCTAAATCTACTTTGTAGTATTTAGCGAAAAAAATGTTGGACCATCTTTTATCAAAAAAGTCTTGTTGATAGGCTAAAGACAGTATTTGCTTGGTCATCTTGGACGGTGTTATATCTGATTTCTTATTTACAAGAGTATTATACGATGTGTTTTTTAAGTAATCAAAGGTGTAATTTGCTGTGAATTTATGATTCTCAGCTATTCTATAAGTAGTGGTAAGCTGTGAGTATAATCTATCTTCGTGTTTTTTGTTTATTTGATAACCTCCTAATTCACTTGTAGCTGAAGGTACATAACTACCATCCCAACTGTATTTTCTTAGAACTGTATCTGTTGAAGTTTCTAAGCTTTTAGAGTAACCAGTATAAAAGTTAATATCCAATTTATCATTGAGTAGATTAGCTTTCTTATACTTTACAAAATAGTTGTTGGCATCTCCATCTTGTTTTAGTTTTCCATATACAACTTCTTGATCTGCTCCTGTTTGTATGTTTTTGTCAAAAAGGGAATGAGAAACTCCTACGAACAATTGATCAGCCCATGATTTGTCTTCAATACCAAACTCTCCCATAACAAATAGCGATTGATACTCATCATTAAAGCGCTTTACATCTTTTAATTCAAAAGCATTTGTATTGGTGTTCCAGATTTTCATGTCCTTCATTTTATAATCGTTATCTGATTTATTTAAGAAGGTATTTACGCGCATGATTAAACCTGATTTCTGATCTTTTAATTGTCCATTAAGATTAACCTTATGTGTATTAAAAGAGCCTATTGTATAGCTTGCGTCTAAGTAGTCTTTACTCGTTCCATTTGATATAATATTTACAGCACCTCCCATAGCGTCGGTACTTAAGTGCACTGGTACGACTCCTTTAAATATTTCTACGCGTTGTGCCATGTTGATAGGTAGGCTATTCATATCTACTCCTTTACCTAACATTTCTAAAGGCACCCCATCGATAAAGAATTTAACAGCTTTACCTGACATACCATTAATAGAGAAATTGTAATCTGATCCCACTCCTCCTTGTTGGCGTATTTTGATTCCCGATGTTTTGTTTAAGATTTGATTCAGATCCATTGTGCTGTTTGCCAACTGTTTCATGTCAATAGCATTAACAGTAAAAGCTTCTTCTTTAAGAGAAGTGACTTTCGATTTAGCAGTAATCACAACATCATTCAGAACAGCTAAGTCTTGTTCTAATTTTATTCTCAAGGACTGTGTTCCTTCTTTTACAGCAATCGTTTTCGAATATGGTTTATATCCGATATAGTTTACTGTAATGGTCGTGGAACCTAAGTTACTTTGTAAAACGAACTCTCCTTGCTCATTTGTAGCTGTACCAGTTGTTGTTTTGTCAATCATTACGGTTGCTCCAATAGCTGGAAGTGAGTTTTCGTCTAAAACTACTCCTTTAATACTTCCAACAGCAGTCTGAGCATGTAAGTTTAAGTGAAAGAGTACACTTATAACTGCGAAGGTAATTGTCCAATACGTTTTCATTATTTTTAATTAGAATAAATAACAAAATTATAATGGATATTAATTCTAACCTAATAAAACATGAATTATTTTTATTTGTTCTAAGTAATGTTAGTGTAAAATTATTGTATTATCAAAATATAGTCATATTATGACAAAGTATTTTTATTAAAAAATTAAGGAATGATTTGGCAGATATAAAAAAAAGAGGCCTATACATAGACCTCTTTTTAGTTATATGAGAATAAGAATATCCTTATTGTTTTTTAGCAGCAGTAAGTTCAGCAATTTTTACAATTACTTGAGTAGCTTTTACAATGCTTTCTACTGGTACGTACTCGTATTTTCCGTGGAAGTTGTGTCCTCCAGCAAAAATGTTTGGACATGGCAATCCCATATAAGACAATTGTGCTCCATCTGTACCACCTCTAATAGCTTTAATCAAAGGTTTAATGTCAAGGGCTTTCATAGCTTCTTCAGCGATATCTACGATATGCATCACAGGCTCAACTTTTTCTCTCATATTGAAATACTGATCTCCAATTTCACAATTCACAATTGGGCCACCAAATTTCTTGTTGTATTTTTTGTTGATTTTATCTGCAAGTTTAGCAATTTGCTTTTTGCGCTTTTCATACTTTTTCAAGTTGTGATCGCGTATAATTAACTCAACTACAGACTCTTCAATAGTACCTGTAACGTGGTGTACGTGGAAGAAACCTTCATATCCTGTTGTTCTTTCAGGTACTTCGTCTTTTGGCAATTTTTTGATAAACTTGTTTGCAAGCAAGACAGAGTTGATCATCTTACCTTTAGCATAGCCTGGGTGTACGCTTTTTCCTGAGAAAGTCAATTTAGCATATCCCGCATTAAAGTTTTCAAATTCTAACTCTCCAATTTGACTTCCATCCATTGTATAAGCCCATTCAGCGCCAAATTTCTTAACGTCAAACAAGTGTGCTCCTTTACCAATTTCCTCGTCAGGTGTAAATCCAATGCGAATTTTACCGTGTTTGATTTCCGGATGTTGGATTAGATACTCCATTGCTGATACAATCTCAGTAATACCAGCTTTATCATCAGCACCTAATAATGTTGTACCGTCAGTAGTAATTAAGGTTTGACCTTTGTATTGTAACAAGTCTTTAAAGTAAGACGGAGATAATATGATATTTTGTTCTTTGTTTAAAACGATATCACCACCATCATAGTTTTCAACGATTTGTGGTTTAACATTAGCACCAGAAAAATCAGGAGATGTATCAAAGTGAGCGATGAAACCGATTGTAGGTACTTCGTGATCTACGTTACTTGGTAATGTTGCCATGATGTAAGCATTTTCATCTATAGTAACATCTTCTAATCCTATTTGTTTAAGCTCCTCTACTAATTTATTTGCTAAGTCCCATTGTTTTTCAGTACTTGGACATGTGTTTGAAGAAGCATCAGATTCAGTGTCAACAGTTACATAACTGATGAAACGATCAATGATATGTTGCATAATGTGTTATTTTTATAGTAAACAAAAATAAGAATTAATTATTTAGAAGTTCAAATATTTAAGGATTTCTTATTTAGACCTGTATTATTGTAGGTAATCAAAGAGGGGGGGTATAGTGATTTACAATGCTGAGAGATCGCAATTTTGGAAAATCATTATTTGTGTCTTTTCTTTATTCCTATCTTTGAGTAAGAAAAGATATTTTACTATGAGAAACTTTCTGTCATTTTTGTTGTTGTTTCTTACGTGTACAGTATACGCATTGGAACCCATAAAAGAGTATGTAGATCACCCAGGTAATTCGAAGTATAAATTTGAAGCAGTTGAAATTCTTACGGAGGATGCTTATAAATTGAAGTCGTGGATTATCTTTCCCAAAGAAGAAAGTGACTTGCACCGCACTTTGATTTTGGCTTATGGGGATAACGGCAATATGTCCTATTTAGTTAGACAAGTATTGGAAGTAGTCGGACAAGGGTATACTGTAGTTATGTTTGATTACAGAGGATTTGGAGAGAGTCAAGATTTTGTTGTTGAAAAAGATGTATTGTACTACGACGAGTTTACTTTAGATTTAAAAGCTGTTGTAAATTATACCAAAGCGCGTTTTGATACCAAAATAGGAGTATGGGCTTTATCTATGGGGACTATTTATGCTACAGAACTTTATTCGCAACTTCCTTATGATTATTTGATAGCTGAGGGATTTGTTGGAAATCCAAAGAAAGTAGTAGAAGTGGTACACAAACACTTAGAGCGAGAATTGACTCTACCTGAAAGCTCCTCTAAATACGAGTTGGCCCTAAGCAAGTTGTCTTTACCTGTTCTTTTCTTTGCGGGAGACAGAGATGGTTTGACCTCACCTGAGGATAGTTATAGAGCTAAGTATTTGAATGAAAAAAGTGAGGTTATCTTGTTCAAAGGCGGGCATTTGCAAGGCTTTCAAGCATTGTCAAATGAATATCACGGTCAAAGGTATATTGAAGCCATTAGCTCTTTTTACGAACGCACTTTTAAGGAATAAACTTCAAATTATAATAGAATCCTAATAATAGGATAGGACTTAATGGCTACATTTGCACCCAGAAAAGGTATTGAGAAAGAATGTCAGAACAATCGAATCACAAGCATTTTAAACTGTACAAACCACATGGTTATATCAGTCAGTTCATCTATGAAAAGAAACGCAATAAACGCAAATTAGGGGAACTTTATAATTTTCCTGAGGGAACAATGGCAATTGGACGTTTAGATGAAAACTCAGAGGGGTTACTTCTGCTGACAACCGATGGAATGATGAGTGAAATAGTCAGAGGGGCAAAGTACGAAAAAGAGTATTATGCTCAAGTCGATGGTATGATTACAGATGAAGCTGTTGCTTTGTTGCGAACAGGGGTTGAGATAGGAGTGAAAGGGGAAAAGTATCTGACAAAACCTTGTGAAGCTGAACTACTTGAGTGTTTACCTGATTGGGTAGGTGAAGGTAGAAGGGTGAGAGATGAAAGACATGGACCTACAAGCTGGGTACGCATCGTACTTACCGAAGGAAAGTTTAGACAAGTGAGAAAAATGACGGCTAATGTTGGTTTTCCTACACTTAGACTTGTGAGAGTTCGCATTGGCAATCACCGTTTGGAAGGATTAAGCGTAGGAGAAGTTGTTGAAGTGAAAGAATTTTAATAGTTAAAATAGTAAGGGAATGAATACTAAAGCTAAAGATAATTATCAGTTTCAAAAGATCATTGCAGCAGTAGGAGTACTTTTATTTGTTGTCAAGATTATAGCTTGGAGTATTACACACTCTGTTGCCATTCTTACGGATGCATTAGAAAGTGTTACAAATGTTGTAAGTGGTTTTATTGGCTTGTATAGTTTGTATTTGTCTTCTTTACCTCGAGATAGAAATCACCCTTACGGACATGGAAAAGTGGAGTTTATCTCCGCTACTATTGAAGGCGGATTGATTATTATGGCTGGTGTAGTGATTATCTTCGAAGCCGTTAGAAACTTTTTGGATCCCCAACCTATTGGTCAATTAGACTACGGTATCTTATTAGTTGGTATTACTGCGATTGTAAATTACGTCTTGGGTTGGTATGCTATCCGAAAGGGAAGTCAAAATAAATCATTGGCATTGATAGCAAGTGGTAAGCATTTGCAATCTGATACTTATTCAACTATTGGTATTATCATAGGTTTAGTTTTACTCTATTTTACAGGATATCAATGGTTAGATGGTGGAGTCGCATTAATCTTTGCTGGTATAATCATCGTGACTGGGTATAAGATTGTTCGTGGAGCTATATCGGGCATCATGGACGAAACAGACGAATTACTCTTGGAAGAAGTTATCGCTTATTTACAAGAACACCGCAGAGCCAATTGGATTGACTTACATAATTTGCGAATAATCAAATATGGCAGTGTTTTGCATTTCGATTGTCACATGACTGTTCCATGGTATTTTACAATTGTTGAAGGACACAAGGAGGTCGAAATATTAGAAAGGGAGATTAGTGAAAAGTTTGGTACAGACTTAGAGCTTTTTGTTCATATGGATGATTGTAAAAGTTTTTCATGTAAAATTTGCACCAAAGAAGACTGTCCTTTTAGAAGTGACCCATTTGAAAAACAAATAGAATGGAACAGAGAGAATGTTCTAAAAAACAAAAGACACAATAGTCCTACTCAACTAAAGTAAAGCGAAGTTGTTCTGGACAAAAAGAAATAGAAGCATCGTTAAAGAAGTTGTCAAATACATTCATTTGAACAACTTCTTTTATTTTGCCTTGTATTGAAAAGCGTTCTTTTAAAACAATAATTTGATCACTTAGTTTTAACGCTAAGTCTATATCGTGATTGGAGAGCAAGATTGTTTTGTTTTCCTCACGTGCCAGCTGTTTTAAGATTTTATACAGCGATACTTTGTGGTGAAAATCTAAGTGATTTGACGGTTCGTCAAGTAATATAATAGGGGTGTTTTGTGCAATTGCCCTTGCAATAAATACGCGTTGTAATTGCCCATCACTTAACTCCGAAATATTTCTGCCTTTTAGATCTTCTAACTGACAATAGTATATAGCTTTATCAATCCACTTGATGTCTTCTTCTCTCAAAAGGGTATTCCTCTTTAAATGTGGAGTACGACCTATTCGGATCAAATCATATACAGTTAGATTTTGCACAATCACCTTTTCGGTAAGCACTACACTTATCTTTGTTGCGATTTCTTCTCTTGTGTATTCCTTGATAGATTTGTCAAGTATATAGAGCTCTCCAGAAAGAGGAGTATATTCTCCAGCGAGGGTACGCAGTAGAGTTGTTTTGCCAATGCCATTTATCCCGAGCAAGCTGATTAACTGTCCTTGGGGTAGTGAAAGATTGATATTCTCTTGGATAGCTATATTTGCTCCTTTGTATTTGTAGCCTATTGCTAAGCTTTTTGTTCTAAGAGATATAGGTGTATCTTCCATTTTTTGGGCTTTTTGGATTACAACAAACATACGGTATTATCCTTAAAAAATAGATGCTAAAGTTATTAAATCCATCAATTAAGGAGGTACAAAAAGGTAGTAATACGACAAATATGTGCTATATTTGTATAGCAATAAATCATATTATTTAAAGTAATGAAACCAAACACACAACAATTAACTGAGTTAACTACTCAGGTAAGAAGAGATATTCTTAGAATGGTGCATGCTGTTAGTTCAGGACACCCAGGAGGATCTTTAGGATGCGCTGAGTTCTTAGTGACATTATATCAAAGATTAATGGATAGAAAAGAAGGGTTCGATATGGATGGTAAAGATGAAGATCTTTTCTTTTTATCAAACGGACATATATCGCCTGTATTCTATAGTGTTTTAGCTCGTAGTGGTTATTTCCCTGTAAGCGAATTAGCTACATTTAGAAAAATCAATACAAGATTACAAGGGCACCCAACAACACATGATCACTTACCAGGAGTGAGAATGGCATCAGGATCTTTAGGTCAAGGACTATCTGTTGCTTGTGGAGCTGCTCAAGCTAAGAAGTTAAATAACGATAATCACCTTGTTTATGTTTTGTTAGGTGATGGTGAATTACAAGAAGGTCAAAACTGGGAAGCTTTAATGTACGCATCTGCTAAGAATGTTGATAACATCATTGCTACAGTTGACTTAAACGGGAAACAAATTGATGGACCAACAGATAAGGTTTTGGATTTAGGATCTGTAAGAGCTAAGTTTGAAGCTTTCGGATGGGACGTGATTGAACTGAAAGAAGGAAACAATATTGATGCTATTATAAAAGGTTACGAAGAAGCGAAAGCTAAAACAGGAAAAGGAAAACCAGTTTGTGTATTGTTACATACAGAGATGGGGAATGGAGTTGACTTCATGATGGGAACACATGCTTGGCATGGTAAAGCTCCAAATGACGCTCAATTAGAGGAAGCTTTTAAACAAAATCCAGAAACTTCTTTTGGAGATTATTAATCTTATTAAATAGTATTGAAAATGAAAAAATATACAAATACAGGTAGTAAAGATACTCGTTCAGGTTTTGGTGCTGGTTTAGCTGAGCTTGGTAAAACGAATGAGAATGTAGTAGCGTTGTGTGCTGATTTAATCGGTTCATTAAAAATGGAGGAGTTTATCAAGAATAATCCTGAGAGATTCTTCCAAATCGGTATTGCTGAAGCTAATATGATTGGAATTGCTGCCGGAATGACTATCGGTGGAAAGATTCCTTTTACTGGAACTTTTGCTAACTTCTCAACAGGGCGTGTTTATGATCAAATTCGTCAATCAGTTGCTTACTCTGAAAAGAACGTAAAAATATGTGCATCTCATGCTGGGTTGACTCTTGGAGAAGATGGTGCAACACACCAAATCTTAGAGGATATCGGATTGATGAAAATGTTACCTGGTATGACTGTAATTAATACTTGTGATTACAATCAAACAAAGGCAGCTACGATTGCAATTGCAGAGCACAATGGACCTGTTTATTTGCGTTTTGGACGCCCAGTGGTGCCTAACTTCACTCCTGCAGATGAAAAGTTTGTGATTGGAAAAGCGGTGATGTTAAGTGAAGGTACGGATGTTACAATTGTTGCAACAGGTCACTTAGTATGGGAAGCGTTAATTGCTGCTGAAGAATTAGAGAAAAAAGGTATTTCTGCAGAGGTGATTAACATTCACACGATTAAGCCATTAGATGAAGAAGCTATTTTGAAGTCTGTTGCTAAGACGGGTTGTATTGTTACTGCAGAAGAACACAATTTCTTAGGAGGTTTAGGAGAAAGCGTATCGAGAGTATTAGCTTTGAATAATCCACTACCTCAAGAGTTTGTTGCTGTTCAAGATACTTTTGGAGAGTCTGGTACACCAGAGCAATTGATGGAGAAATATGGTTTGAATGCTGCTGCAATCATTGAAAAAGCAGAGAAAGCTATCAATAGAAAATTTAAAAGATAATCGTCATTAGAAATATAAAAAGGAGTAGCGTGAGCTACTCCTTTTTTTTGTGGTATACTATTCTCAAAAAAAAGGAAGTCGTCTATGTAGACG
>NZ_WSPP01000015.1:0-6472 GCF_009767705.1 Myroides sp. LoEW2-1
CCTGTGATATATACTACCTTCCCGTTGATTTGTTTCATTTGTATTTGTTTATTTTTATAAAAGTACAAAATAAAAGAGCATTTATTCTCATCCAAGTTTTCAAGCCTAAAAGTTCTTTTTGTAAAAGAATAAAATTATGCATTATGACAATAACTAATAGGTTTTAACGTCAATAATTTTAATATTGACAACTTATTTAAAGATTATGGTGGTAAATAACAAGCTAAATTTGACAAAGAGCTTTTGAGTTTAACAGGGGATTACTCCTCTATTTTTAAAGGAATATTGTATGTACAGCACAATTAGTTTAAATTAGCTTTTTAAACTTAAAAATATGATAAAAAAAAGCTCGCTACTATTTTTACTACTAACGGGTAATATACTATTTGCACAAAGAGATTTAACTATTGCAGAGGCAACAAGAGCACAATATTCACAGTTTGCTCCAAAGAGCTTAGCTCAACCTCAATGGAAGAATGATAGTGCTTTTACTTTTGTAACATCACAAAGAGATAGTTTACTTTTAAAGTCAAAAGAATTAAAATGGCAAGACCAAACTATTCTAACAGCTAAGCAACTTGAATTAATCTTAAACCAGAACTTTAAAAACAGTCCTTTTGAATTAAACACTATTCCATTTGATTTTAAATGGGTACAAGACAATGTCGCTGTTTTTACAGTTATGGACAAAGAGAAAAAGTTTAAATACAATATTAAATTAGATACGAAGGAACAAAAAGTAACTAACTTCTTTAAATACAATAGTATTGCTCAAGAGCAAACAATATCTCGCAATGAGAATTACCTTGCTTGGTTAAAAGACAATAATATCGTGATTACTGACAACAAAGGAGCTGATATGGTTGTTACTGAAGATATCAATATTGATGTTGTTAATGGAAGTGGAAGTACTCACCGAAACGAATTTGGTATTGACACAGGTATGTGGTGGAGCCCAAAACAAGATCAATTATTGTATTATAGAAAAGACCAAAGTACAGTTACAGATTATCCTTTAGTTCAATGGGGTGAACGAGTAGCTGAAAATAAGAGTATCAAGTACCCAATGGCTGGTATGACTAATGAACGCGTTTCTTTAGTTATATTCGATGTTCTTACAAAAGAAAAAGTAACATTAGATACTGGATATGAAGATCAATTTCTGACGATGGTAACCTGGGATCCTTCTGGTAATTATGTATATGTTGGAGTTTTAAACCGTCATCAGAACCATTTAAAACTAAATCAGTATAATGCTGCAACAGGTGCATTTGAAAAAACATTATTTGAAGAAAAAGCGACTACCTATGTTGAACCTTCTCAAGGATTAGTTTTTACACCTAATAAAAAATCGTTTATTCACTTCTCTGAATCAGAAGGATATAGACAAATGTATTTATATAATACAGATGGCAAATTAGAACAAAAGTTAGGATTTGAGAATGTCATAGTTTCTAAATTCTTAGGATTCGATCATGAAGGAAAGCACGCTTATTATGAAGGAGTTACTAATCAAGGGTTAGATAGACAACTTTTTAGAGTTAATTTAAAAAAGGGAAAAACGGAGCAATTGACTGAACTTCCAGGAACACACAACGTTGTTTTAAACAAGAGTAAATCAGTTTTCTTAGATCAATTCAACAATTTAGAGACTCCTAATAAAGCTGTTGTCCAAAACACGGATAATAAGAAAGAAATTGAGTTATTTGAAGCTGTTAATCCTTATCAAGGTGTGATTAACATGCCTAAAATGGAATTGGTTAAGCTTAAAGCAGGTGATAATAAAACAGATTTAAACGCGCGAATTATTTATCCAACAAACTTTGATCCAAACAAGAAATATCCTGTAATGGTTTATGTTTATGGTGGACCTCACGCACAGCTTATTACCAACTCATGGTTAGGTGGAGCAAATTTATTCTTCCACTACATGGCCCAAAACGGTTATATTGTCTTTACTGTAGATAATAGAGGTAGCTTCAATAGAGGACGTGATTTCGAACAAGTAATTCACAGACAGTTAGGACAAGCTGAAATGCAGGATCAATTAAAAGGAGTTGAATACCTAAAATCACTTTCTTTTGTAAATCAAGACAAAATCGGTGTTTATGGATGGAGTTTTGGAGGTTTTATGACTACTACCCTATCTATCAATCATCCAGAGATATTTAAAGTTGGAGTTGCAGGAGGACCAGTTATGGACTGGAAGATGTATGAGATTATGTATGGAGAGCGATATATGGATATGCCTCAAGAGAATCCTCAAGGATATGAAAAGACAAGTCTATTGAATAAGGCGGATAAATTAAATAACAAACTCCTTATTATTCACGGAGCTCAAGACCCTGTAGTTGTACAGCAGCATTCTATGGAGTTCATAGAGTCGTGTATCAAAGAGAACAAACAGGTTGACTATTTTCTTTACCCAACGCATGAACATAATGTACTTGGGAAAGATAGAATTCATTTGAATACAAAAATTGCAAATTACTTCTTTGACTTCTTAGAAAAACCAACAAAATAAATAAGACAAGAGGCTGTTTAGTTAAACAGCCTCTTGTTATTTTATATTCTATTGATTAACATTTTTAATAACAGTTGGTTAACTTGTTAATTATTGCGAATTTGTAAATGCTTTATCACTTGATACAATTGATTATCAAAATTAGAAAAGAAGAAGTTAGCCTCTCTATGCTACTTTGAATACAAGTCTAACATTGCTTTTTAATGATTGATTCCATACTTGTGTTACTTCTTTCCAATTATAGGAAATAGTATCTAAAAAAAGTTTCTTCTCACAAGCTAAATTAAAAGCTTCTGGTAGCAACTCCCTAAAGAAAAGATCAATATCGTCTTGAGGCCAACTACCCAATCCTGAGCCTAATAAGACTAAATCAGTCCCTCTTAAAATAGAAGAAGATAACTGCAAATCATCACCAGACATAGCTCCCACATTGACAAATCGAGTATGGTGTTGATAAGCTCCTTTGCCTTTTAAAGTGTTTAGTATGACACTTGCACTCTCTCCCCATAAATAATCAATGACGATGTCAATAGGAAACTCTTGATTTAATTTGTGTATTTGTTGACTTAATTCTTCACTTGATTGAGTTAAGCTGATAAGTTGATCTGCGCCATAGTGTTCTAATTTTTTGAGTGCATCAGCATTGCGACCTGTTACAAATACTTTACTTGCCCCATAATATTTGGCCATTTGCACTGCTACTTGCCCGGTTACACCTGTTGCGCCATTTATCAGTACAACTTCTGATTTTTTGAGCTTTGCTCTTAACATCAGAGCTATAACAGACCCCATCAAAGCATTTGGTAAAGCAGCCGCAAGTGCTATATTCATTCCTTTAGGCAGCGGAACTATCTGATTTTTATCTACATAAGCATATTCACTTAAAGTTCCTTGTATTCCAAATCCATATACTAATCTGCCATCTTCAAGCTCACCTACAGCATCAGTTCCTATGACAAATGGATTGAAACTCTTAGTACTCACAGAATAATGCTTACCACTGGCTATGGCTCTATCTAAGTTTTTAATAGCAACAGCTTTAACGCGCATAAGCACAGCATTTTTCGCAATAGCCTTTGATGATTTAAAATTGGGAGTATAAGTGGGAGTTTTCCCTTTTTCTTCTACAATTACTGCTTTCATTTTGTTTAATATTTAGATTGTAAAAGTAGTAGTGGCTCTACATCTAAAGCGATAACATTTGTTATCAATTTAGCTTTTGAGCAATTTTTTCTTGATACGACTTAGATGTACCTTAGAAATTCCGATATAAGATGCAATATAATGTTGAGCAATGCGCTTTATTAATTCAGGTCGCTGCTCAACTAAATTTAAATAACGCTGTTCAGGAGTAGATTGAACAAAAGATAAACTGCGTTGCATATAATCAAAGGTACGCTGAAAAATAGCATCAATAAACAGATTTCTATAAGCTTCTTCTTGTAAAGTATTGTCTAATAATGGTTTGAGATCTTTCTTGTCAGCGACCCAAACTGTTGTAGGTTCTATAGTCTCTAACGTAAATAGACTGGGAGTACTCTGCCAAAAACTTTCAATTGATGCAACTAAGCTATTTTCAAGAAAGAATTGAAAGGTAACTTCTTGACCATCTTTGTTTAACCAAATACGCATACACCCACTCTCAATCCAAAAGATTTTCTCAGCAACTTGCCCTTGGGCTAATAAAACTGTTTTGCTCGGATATGACTCTATTCTAAAATGAGATTGATACTCTTCCAGAAATGATTTGGTTAGCACAGATTCTCTATCTATATATTCGAACATACCTTAAATGTTTTCTAATTAAAAAGCTATAATTGATTGGTTTTACTAAGATACCAACATTTTTCAATTACAGACAGAGTCAAAAAAACATACTCAATCTAATTGAACTATCTTTTTTGATAAATAATATCGGTGATATGCCAATGCTATGAATAGCGAAAAACTACTCAATAAAACTGTTAGCCAAGGCAAATTGATTACCTGTTCTTTAGAAAATATAAATACTAAGAAAGGAAAAGCATACGCTGGTGGCATCTTCATTTGAAATAGCTCTAATAAAAAGTATATTGACAATAGCATCAATATAGTAATTACAATCCAATTGGAAATACAAAGATAGAGGACTACTCCTATAGAAATAGACAAACTCAATACTGCTATCTGTTTAACTACCATTTTAATTGTATATTGTTTCATATGCAGTGTCTCGTAAAGAACCACAGCAATAGGTGGTATAACAACGTATTTCTCCTTACCAAAAAGCAGTGCAATCAAAATAGTACTCAAAACAATCCCTGCATAAACAGTCATTGCTGTAGTATTTACTTTACTATTTCTATCTATATTCTTGTTTAACTTAAATAAATAGATGCCAATCATCAAGATAAAAGTAGTAGCTATAATAGCGTATACAAAAGACCAATGTGTTGCATTAGTAACAATAGGTAGAAAGCCAGTAGCTAAAGCGGGTGGTAAACTATAGTTAATTACTTTCATTAATATTAACATGAAAAACAATATTCCCACTATTTTAACGACATAAGGTATCTCTAACATATTTATGCTAAATCCAACAAAAGCGGTAATGGAAGGTAGAATAAAGACCTTTTCAGGTTGTCTTAACCAAGCTTTCTCCTGAAATACCCATAGCCCAATTGTCAGTGCAGCTATCTCTGGTAACACGATTTCTCTATCTTTAAACAGTACTGCAGCGGCCACCATACTAACAATAAAGGTAAAGGCTACTAAGTAGTTCTTTCTATTTGGAATGTTTAAAAGATAATTCATTTGCCTATTGATCTAAGATTATGTGGACAAAAATACTTGAAAAACTCCCTTTAACTTTTATACAATTTTGAGTTTTTGTTATCTTTTTTGAAACACAAAACTCATCTATGGTGTAGATGAGTTTTAATCTTATTTGAGAAAATCAACAACTTCTCTGATGTTATCTAATTTGTAATATCCTTTATGGTCAACTGCTTCTACTACTTCATGCGCCCAAGTTACGTGAAAGGGAATATGCAAGGCATTGGCTCCAATTTCTAAAACAGGAATAATATCTGATTTTACTGAATTTCCTACCATCATAAATGCTGGGGCAGTGATATTCAATTTGTCAATTAACTTGTGGTAATCTTCTGTCTGCTTATCACTCATGACTTCCACATGATCGAAATACTTGCCTAAATTTGAGTTCTTGAGTTTGCGTTCTTGATCTAACAGATCTCCCTTAGTTGCTAAAATAAGGGTGTAATCTTTACTTAAAATCTCCATTGTCTCCTGTACACCATCTAATAAAGTAATGGGCTTATCTATTAAAGCATGGCCTAAATCCAGAATTTGCTGCATCAAAACATCATTCATTTTCCTTTGAGTTATCTGCATAGCTGTTTCTAATAAGCTAAGTAAAAAGCTCTTGGCTCCAAAGCCATAACGACTTAAATTCCTCATTTCTGTTTCAAACAGTACTCTCGAAGTATCTTCTTTTGGGAGAAAATCTTTTAATAACTCACAAAAAGCTTGTTCTGTTTGCTGATAATATATTTCGTTATCCCATAGTGTATCATCTGCATCAAATGCGATGGTCTTTATTCTATTACTCATACCTATTAAACTTAATTTTGGCAGTAAATTTAAGGTCTTTCCAGTAGCTCGGATAAGACATTTGTCTATTATTAGAAATCACTTTAATACAATTAGTAAACTTATTGAGTATGATAAGAGGTAATTCTATTGCAAAGAGATTTCCACTGTCTCTATTTTCTTTTGATGCTTAAGCAGCCAATTATATAGTTCTATATGTCTATATAGATCCTCTACACTTCCATGTGTTCCGCCTTTTATTGGTCGCAGACTGTAGTTAAAACTATGCACTTTAGTGCATTTAGCTTTCAGCTTCTAAAAATGTTTACCTTTGATATATGGAATATCAACGAACCG
>NZ_WSPP01000135.1:0-406 GCF_009767705.1 Myroides sp. LoEW2-1
TGTTCAAATGAAACTCGTACTTCCTAAAAGTCAAATAGGTAAAGCTTTTGCTTACTCACAAACTAGATGGGATAATCTTAGTGCGTACTTATATGATGGAAACTTACAGATAGACAATAATCTCATTGAAAATGTAATTAGACCAGTAGCTATTGGACGTAAAAACTATCTCTTTGCAGGATCACACGATGCAGCTCAAAGGGCGGCTATGGCGTATACGTTTTTTGCTAACTGCAAAAAGCACGATATTAATCCATACCAATGGCTTAAATATGTTCTAGAAAATATTCAATCTATCAACCACAAGAACATTACAGATTTATATCCTCATAACTATAAAACATTAAACTCAAACGTTGTAGAAGAATAATTATATCTCACAAGATGTACTTGCTCGGGTGCATAC
>NZ_WSPP01000136.1:0-11330 GCF_009767705.1 Myroides sp. LoEW2-1
TGGTTGCACCTTGAAGATAATTATTTTTGAGGACAAACAATGAAAAAACCCCGCCTTTTTTAGACGGGGTTTTGTTTTTTAGGCTTTTTAGACAGCCTCTTACACCTTTATAGTAAACATACGATACCCCATGGATTTGCATAATTATCAAATACTACACAGGTTTACAATACATTATAACCAATAATCACGTTCAATGATAAAAAATGGCACAGTTATTGAAATATTCTTGAAAACTTTTTTTTCATACTACTTTTAGCCCTACATAGCCCCCCATTATGTAGGGCTATTTCTTTTTAGACATGTTAGAGAAGATTGACAACGTTCTAAAAACCTATTGATCAATAGAAGATTGACCACTTTAGAAGATTGTGGCCGTATCTATTCCATTCAAATCTCATTAAAAAAATACAGCTAAGCATTCTGAAAAAACACTACAACAAAATACAATGTGATTCTTCTACTGAATTCTAATCCAGATTATGCATTAGCAAAGTAAAATAGCTTTCTACTCTATTACAGACCCCAGATCCTTACTTGCTATATCTCCCTCTAAATGAAAAGTAAGTTCATCACACAGAATAACCTTTTCATTTCTAAACTTAAAATAAGCAATCACCTTAATCGTACTCACATTGCCATTGGCATCTACGACAGATACCAAATGATTTGTAAACGCCTCATCCCCCTGCTCTACGCATGAGATTATTTTTACTTCAAGAGACTTCGTTTTATTTTTTAGAGCTTTCATGTGTTGACAAAACATTTCATAATCGAGTTTTTTTCCATCAACATATTGCACGTAATCCCTATCAAAATACCTCCCTATAATCTGCTCATCAAAAACAGGATTATCAAGAATGTCTTTAAAGTTTTGTTCAATTAATTGCTTCTTTGTCATAATTATATCTTTTAATATTATACAAGCAAAGTAAAGCACAAACACATTATACTGACGATAACAATTGTTAAGAAATAACTTACCTTCTATTTCTTATTCGACTCAAAGACACTGCTGTGATTCCAAGGTAAGAAGCAATATAATGCTGAGGAACTCGCTGTAATAACTCTGGAGATAAGGTTTGAAGTTGCTTATAGCGCTCTTCTGGCGAATACTTTATACGCGAAAGAAAAAGTCGCTGGTAAGCAAGCATTCGATTGATAATGTAGTCTTGAAATGCAATTTTGAGCGATTGATTATCAGATAAAATACTTTCAAAAACCTCTTTCTCAATCCAATATATTTCTGTTTCTTCGATTGTTTCGACACTATACGCACTTGGTTCTCCTGTCCAAAAACTCTCAAAAGAAGATATTAAACTTCCTTCAAACATAAATTGAAAAGTAACCTCCTCACCGTCTTTGTCTAAAAACATGCGCAAGCCACCCTTTTTAATCAAACCAATGCGATTGGCAATCATCCCTTCTTTTAAAACAATTACTTTACACTTATACGACTCCCTCGAAGATTCAGTAAAAAAAGCTTCTAACATTAACATAAGTAGAATTTTAACATTGTAAAGTTAGTGCACAATGTGATTAAAAATCAAATATTTACATATAAACATTAAAATTAATCACATAAAACCGAGATTTTCATCATTGCAAATCTTGTGAGTTTAGATATTTTTTTAGATATTTTTAACCAATTAAATAATTTAAAAAAACTACAAAATGCTTGAAACATTAGATCCAACAATTATTACCTTCACAATCTATCTCGTCTTAGTATTGGGTATAGGTGTAATTGCCTATTTACGCACAAAAGACTTTTCAGACTATATATTAGGAGGCCGAAGCTTTGGTCCTCTTGTAACCGCTTTATCCGCAGGAGCATCAGACATGTCAGGCTGGTTACTGATGGGATTACCAGGAGCGATATTCGCAAAAGGTTTATCACAGAGTTGGATAGCTATCGGCTTGATTATCGGAGCTTATTACAACTGGAAATTAGTAGCGGGAAGATTGCGTATACATACAGAGATTAATAATAATGCCTTAACTCTTCCAGATTTCTTTAACAATCGTTTTGGCAAGGATGGAAGATTGGTAAAAACAGTATCAGCTATAACGATATTAATTTTCTTTACTATATACTGTGCTTCAGGTATGGTAGCTGGAGCAAGACTCTTCGAAACACTATTCCACATGGAATACCTTAATGCTTTATACCTTGGGGCATTAGCAACGATAGCTTATACTTTCATCGGTGGTTTCTTAGCAGTTAGTTGGAGTGATACGATTCAAGCTAGTTTAATGCTGTTCGCTTTGATTCTAACTCCAGTAATGATTATAATGTACATGGGAGGTTGGGATGCTATCACTGCATATACGGCAGAAGCAGCAATTGCAACGAATATATCTTATTCGAGTTTGACTCATAATGTTAGTTTCATCGCTATCATTAGTGCCGCAGCTTGGGGGTTAGGATACTTTGGACAACCACACATCTTAGCGCGATTCATGGCAGCAGATAGCGTAAAAACAATGAAGAATGCAAGACGCATAGGAATGTCTTGGATGATTCTGTGCTTAGGTGGAGCAGTAACAATTGGTTACCTTGGTATTAGTTATTACTACAAACATACTGATATAGCTGCTGTAGTTACTAAAGATAACGAAATGATTTTTATAGAGTTAATCAAACAACTATTTAGTCCATGGGTAGTTGGTATTCTATTATCGGCAATCTTAGCAGCTGTGATGAGTACGCTAAGTGCTCAACTACTTATGTCTTCAAGTACGCTAACTCAAGACTTCTACAAAGCTTATTTCAGAAGAAGTGCAAGTCAAAAAGAACTTGTATGGACAGGAAGATTTGCTGTTTTATTAATTGCTTTAATTGCCATTTTTATTGCCTACGATCCTGATAGCAAAATATTAGCATTAGTATCACATGCTTGGGCTGGCTTTGGAGCTGCCTTTGGTCCAGCTATACTATTTACCTTATTTTGGCGAAAAACTACTGGTATGGGAGCTTTTGCTGGTGTATTAGTTGGAGCAGTTACGGTTATCTTATGGCCTATTTTATTTGGAAACACTTTATACGAAATTATACCAGGTTTTATTTTTAGTTCAATCGCTATTTATTTAACCTCTAATTACGGCAAAAAGGCACCTGCTGAAATGTTAGAGAAATTTGACACAGCAGACGCTATTTACCACAAGGAAAAGTAATTTTCTTATTATATTTCTCAAAACAGTAAGAGACTCTAAATTAGAGTCTCTTATTTTGTTTCATGCATTTTGTACAAGCAAGACAAAAACATACCTTTGCACCTCTGTACAAAAAGATTATGACTACTAAAGAACAACACCCTATATACAATAGACATTTTATTCTTGTTTGCTTAAGTTCACTCTTGTTTTCAGCAAGTTTCAACATGCTTATTCCTGAATTACCTGAATATCTTTCTAATTTAGGAGGAGCGGAATACAAAGGCTTAATTATTGGATTATTCACCATTACGGCTGGTATATCAAGGCCTTTTAGTGGTAAACTGACAGATAAAATAGGTAGAGTACCCATCATGGCTATTGGTTCTATCGTTTGTTTTATATGTAGTATGTTATACCCTATTCTAACAACTGTATCTGGTTTCTTATTTTTAAGGTTACTACATGGTTTTTCGACTGGTTTTAAACCTACTGCAACTGCAGCTTATGTAGCGGATATAGTCCCAAGAGAACGATGGGGTGAAGCTTTGGGATTACACGGAATTTCTTTTAGTACAGGTATGGCAATTGGTCCAGCAATCGGAAGCACAATCAAATTATATACTTCCATTGACTTTCTCTTTTATAGCTCTGCATTATTTGCTTTGTTGTCGATTTTGATTCTTTTAAATATGAAAGAAACCTTGCCTAAAAAAGAGAAGTTTTCCTTTTCACTTTTAAAAATGTCAAAACAAGATATCTTTGATATGGCTGTCTTCCCTGCTGCTTTAGTGACTTGTCTTTCCTATATAGCCTATGGAGTAATACTTACCTTAATTCCCGATTGGACAGAGCATTTGGGCCTTCAGAATAAGGGTATCTTCTTTATGATTTTCACACTCTCATCTTTGTTAGTGCGATTTGTTGCAGGTAAAGTGTCTGACAAGTACGGCAGAGTCTTGATTATTAATATTGGCTTAGTACTGCTTATAGTATCCTTGATCTGTATAGGTTTCCTTGAGAATGTTACAGGTTTATACACTGGGGCATTTATTTATGGTATTTCATTAGGTATATTATCTCCAGCTTTAAATGCTTGGACTATTGACTTTAGTAAACCAGATCAGCGTGGTAGAGCAGTTTCAACTATGTATATCGCCTTAGAGATAGGTGTTGGTGGAGGTGCATTTGCTGCTGGTTGGTACTATAAAGATATCATTAGCAATATTCCAATTATTATGTATTTGAGTGCTGGTATTATAGTCATTAGCTTACTCTATATGCTTTTGAGAAATAAGCTTCAGTTTAGCAATTAAGCTTAATTACCTTCGCTTTTACCTAAAATTATATCCACTTGGTGACGAAGTACAGGAACTACTTCATCTTCAAACCATTTGTTCTTTGCCTTCCAAATATTATTTCTTGGAGAAGGATGAGGCAATGGAAAATACGTTGGTAAATAATCGTGAAAATGATACACGTTCTCAGTTAAATTGCGAGAGCTATTCAGGTAGTAGTTTTGCGCATATTGCCCTACTAACAAAATCAATTTAGTTGACTTTAATTCGGTTAAAAGAAGAGGGTGCCAAGTAGGAGCACATACTTTCTTTGGAGGTAAATCCCCATTTTTTCCCTTACCAGGATAACAAAATCCCATAGGTATGATTGAGAAATTAGAAGTATTATAAAACTCGTCTTCCGTTACGCCTAACCATTTTCTCAATTGTTCACCACTTTTATCCTTAAAAGGTATCCCTGAATTGTGAACTTTCAAACCAGGTGCTTGTCCGATAATAATTATTTTTGAATCTACAGCAGACAGGACAATAGGATTAGCACCTAAAGGCAATTCGTCCTCGCAGATTTTACATTCTCTAATTCGACATAACAGCGTTTTAAAATCTTCCATAATCAATAGTCTTTTAAATTTCAGTCATATACTTCAAAGGCGTTTTCCCTGTATGCTTTTTAAAAAAATCTATAAAAGCACTATCAGAAGAAAACTGCAAAGCAAAAGCTACTTCGCTAATGCTCTTTCTCTCCGCTAACAATTCAATTGATCGAAATAGCCTCCACTGTAATCTCCAATCTTGGTAATTCATCCCTGTTTCCTTTTTGAATATACGGGAAATTGTTTTTTCACTTGCACCAACACTATTGGCTAATACACTCAAAAAAGGGGGAAGTTCCTTGTGTAGGACATACTTTTCTATTTGTGATTTAAGGCGATAATCTTCAGGGATTTTCAAAGTAAAGTCCTCGCTTTTTGCAAGTTCAAGTTCATCCCAAAATACCGACAACAAATTCTCTTGGCGCTGATCATAGGAAGTAAATTTCCAAAAACATATACGTTCAATAAGCTCCCGCAAGAGTGGATTCACGGCTATAACCTTTAGTCCTGAGTCAAGCTTATTAAAGTACTCACTTCGAATGTAAATTGAACGATAATCTACGACATTTCTAAAGGTAACCCTGTGTTTTACTGTTGGGGGAATGAACATCAATCTCGAAGGTGGCAAGATAACCTGTCTATCATCTGTTGTTAAAGTCATACACCCACTCGGAGCATAGAGTATCTGATAGTGGTGGTCATGATGGTGATAACCACTATCGTGCAAAACGAGATTCGATGCAATACCAACAACTGGTAAATCTATATCTTCTGCTTTAAAGTAATCAGTAGGTTCTAAGTAAGCCATTGTCCGATTATTATTATTTCTTGTATTTCTTATGTTATAAAGTTAGTCATTCTTTAAAGGATATTTGCAGAAAATTTATAAACAATGAAAACTAAATTAAGCATTGGCTTCATGATTGTACTTATGATGTTTCCGCAATTCGTTGAAACAATCTATAGCCCTGCGTTGCCGAGTCTTGCGGAATCGTTTAATATAACAGAAACTACAACCTTACTAACTATAAGTCTTTATTTCATAGCATTTGCGATTGGAGTAATATTCTGGGGAATTCAAAGTGATTATTTAGGAAGAAGAAAAGCGATGATATATGGATTGCTCACTTATTTTACAGCCTCTATTATCGCATTAATAGCTCCAAACTTTGAGGTTATTCTAATGGCCAGATTCTTAGCCGCTTTTGGAATTGCGGTGGGGTCAGTAGTTACCCAGATCATGATGAGAGATTGTTACACAGGAAAAGATTTAGCTAAAGTTTTTTCAATTATGGGAGTTGCTTTATCAGTTAGCCCTGTAATTGGACTACTCATAGGAGGGTTAACCTCGAAACACTTTGGCTATATGGGAGTATTCTCCCTATTAGCAATACTTTCGATACTATTAGTTAGCAAAGCTTTTGTAAGCTTACCTGAAACAAAACAAAACACAGATAAAGCAACGCTAAAAAACACATTGGAAGTAGCAAAGAGATTGTATAGTGATGCAACAATATGGAAATATGCCTTATTAGTAATGTCATATAATGTTTTACTATTTAGCTACTATTCATTTGCTCCCTTTATTTTTGAAAAGGCAGGCTATGATTCAACAATATACGGATATAGCGGTATAGTCTTAGCTATGGGTTCATTTATAGGAAGCTACATAAACAAAAAGGCAATTGAAAAAGGATATACATCCCTACAAATGATGAAATACGCCTCTATTATAGCTATAGCAAATGCAGGAATACTCTTTAGTATACAGAATACAATGTTCTTCTTATTGCCAATGCTACTCATAGTTGCTTCATTTGGAATTGCAATACCAAATATTTTAAGCCAAGCCTTAGCTAACTATAAAACGTCTATTGGAACTGCTGGTGCGTTATTTGGTCTACTCTATTATTTGCTAATTGGTACAGGATTATATATCAGTAGTATACTTCCAACATTAGCCATCGTACTTGTATTATTCTCAGTAATAGCAGTGCTAACAACATTTACATTAAAGAAACAATAAGAAAAAGAGGAAGTATTTCCTCTTTTTTGTTTTTATAATACTGGGATTAGAAAAGGAAATTCACTCTTTACTCCTTTTAACATATCCCATTCCTCTGGACGCTGGCCAGACTTCTTTAAAGTCATACTGCGTATATAGCTTGTAAGCTTCTCCATCCGCAATAAGGTTAACGTAACAAGAATCAGGAAGGTTACTTTTGATAAACACATCTAATTGGTGCATAATCACCTTTCCTAACCCCTTGCCTTGATGTGTAGGATGAACGCAAATATCAACAACTTGACAATGACAACCGCCATCTCCTACCAGTCGTCCCATCCCGATCACTTTATCATTATCTTCTGTATCGAGGATAACAACACTACACAGTGAGTTTGCCAACCCAATAGTTGCAGCCATCAAAGTTTTTGAAGACAACCCACACACCACTCTCAAATTTATATAATCATTAGCATCGGGAGTTTCATATTCTGCTTTATATCTCATCTCTAATCTATTTACTTGTTATAACAAAGATAGAAGTACCTTTAATATATCACAACAATCAAGAATAAGTTGCTATAATTAAGAGCATTATTTATACAAAAAGAGCATTAAGTAATTCAACCTAATGCTCTTTTAAATTATATTATTGACCTCAATTAAGAATCAGATTTGTCTGTGTCGTGACTCTTTAAACTCAATTGAATTTTTTCTACTGAGTTTCTGTACATTTTCAAAATGACACCTTGATAATCTTCTAAATCAATTGTATCGTTAACTTGGAACTCTTGGTCAGGATAGACCTCACCTAATAACCCCGCTAAAGTATCATAATGTTCACTCTCCTCAAATTTATAAGGAAGCAATCTGTTAATATCGGAGATATTGTAATGGGCTTGTACTAAGTATATACCCTCACCTGTTGTTTCTACTACAGGTTCCTCATTATCGTATTCATCTTGGATTTCACCAACTAATTCTTCCAAGATATCTTCCATTGTAACAATCCCAGTGAACTCTCCTACCTCATTGGTAGCAATAGCCATCTGAAGATGCTTTGCTTGGAATTGTTTAAGCACATTTTTAATCAATGCATTTTCGGAAATATAGATTGGTTCACGAAGTAAAGTTGCAATATCAGCTTTACCAGGATCTGTCATCATCGCTTTCATTAAATCCTTCGTGTAAATAACCCCCTTAATATTATCTAGCGAATCGTCAAATACAGGGTATCTTGAATAACCTTCATTAATGGCGTATTCAATAGCATCTTTTACAGAAGTCTCTATATCAATAGCTGAAACATTCTTTCTTAAAGTTTGAATATTGTTTACTCTCCTATCGTCAAAGTCAAACACATTTTGAATAAGTACTCTCTCTGTTTCCTCAATAGCTCCTCCTTCTTGACTTTCTGTAATAATCATTTTTAGTTCCTCCTCTGTGTGAATATCAGATCCATGAATAGGTGTAATTCCAAACAATCTAAGGATACCATTAGCTAAACCATTCATTAACCAAATAACAGGTCTAAAAACAAAATAGAAAATACGCAGAGGCAAAGCAACAGTAAAAGTTGTTTTTGTCGGAAAGTGAATAGCCATAGATTTAGGCGCTAACTCTCCAAAAACAATATGAAGGATAGTAATAATAGCAAATGCTAAAGGGAAGGAAATACTTTTAGCCAAAGTTGCATACTCTGGTCCAGTCATTCCAACTAATTCAAATACTTTTAAAATGACAGGAGTTAAAGAACTTTCTCCTACCCACCCTAATCCTAAAGAAGCAAGAGTAATTCCTAACTGAGTAGCAGCTAAATAGGCATCTAAATTCCCAACAATGCCTTTTGCAATACCTGCGACTTTAGAATTTAACTCTTGATGAACTTCAATTTGAGAAGTACGAACTTTCACAATAGCAAACTCTGCTGCTACGAAAAAACCGTTTAATAAAACTAAAAAAAGCGTAAGTAACAATTTACTTACAGAAATCTCATTGTCCACAATGCCAGCGCTAGCTAACATTGTGATGATCTGGGGGTATGTATCCATTTTTAAAATTCGAAAAGCCCACTTGTTAATGTCTTTTTAGGGGCCCTAAATAACCTTCTTTAAAGCATAAGCTATTTAGTAAGTCAAATGTAATAATTAATTCTGTATAATGTAAAAAAAGCAATGGCATTTTTTTTCAGATATAGAAGATACAGCCCTAATACAAAAGATTAGAGCTTAAAGTATATTAAATAATTAGCAAAAAAAAACTTATATACTAATTTAATTAGCATATAAGTAATTTCATTACATCGAATCTTTATCGAAATGGAATGGTAAAATATTAATGAGGGAAGGAGAATATCTCACTACTCCCTCTGCTCCCATAAAGAACATTTCTATAGGTTCTTTCTGTTTAGTTTCATATTCTAAAATACTCTGTCTACAAGCACCGCAAGGAGGAATAGGTTGGTCTGTCACTTTCAAATCAGACGATGCAGAAATAGCTAATTTTAATATTCTCTTACCTGGATGGATTGCATTTGCATAAAAAATAGCTGTGCGTTCTGCACATAAACCAGAAGGATAAGCAGCATTTTCTTGATTAGATCCTTGTACAATTGTGCCATCTTCTAAAAGCAAAGCGGCTCCCACTTTAAACTTAGAATACGGAGCGTACGCAGTTTTTCTAATTTCAATGGCTTTCTCCATTAAATTTCTGTCTTGCTCGTTTAACTCTTCTTTCGAATCATACTCCAGAAAAGTTGCTACAATTTCAACCTTTTTCATAAAAATATACTTGACTATATTAGACAAAAAAATCCAAACACAATGAACTTATTGTTGTTTGGATTGTATATACAAATATATCTATTTTTTTTAACCTTTTGGATAAGTTTTTCTACCTAAATCAAAAGTTAATGAAAAACGCAGTGTATTCTCTAAAGGATTATTAACTGATGACGTTGAAAACAAATACGATAAATCTACTGTAACCATATTGTATTTAAAACCTGCTCCTACTGTCGCAAACTGTCGAGCTCCTTTATCTTTACTTTCGTGGAAATAACCAGTTCGAAAAGCAAAGCGGTTATCGTACCAATACTCAGCTCCCATCGACCACATAACTTCTTTCATTTCTTCACTAAATCCATCTGGTGCATCTCCAAATGATTTAAAAACTCCCTTAAACCATCCGATGTCATTATAATCTCGTTTAGCTTCTTCGTCAAAAGCATTACGAGGAGGCGTAGGAACTAATAGTTTACTAACCTCTCCAGTAAGCGTAAGTGTATTATAAGAGTCGATGATAAAATCAAACCCTCCACCTAATTTTAATGTTGCTGGAATAAAAGAACCATTTGGTAAATCATCGTACTCAATCTTTGGTCCCAAATTTTGAATATTAAAACCAGCTCTCCAACGCCCATCAAAATTTGCAAACTGCATCACTCGAGACTCGTAGAAACCAGACACATCAACTGCGAAAGTACTCGCATTTGAATTACCTCCAACTTCATCAGGATATTTTAAATTTGAATTGATAAATCGACCAGCAACAGCCATCGAAAAATTGTCACTTAACTTCAAAGAATAAGAAACATCTATTGCAAATTCGTTAGGTTTACGATTAACTGGCATATCATCCATTTGTTGACGCATCTCAATATCTCCCATACCAAAATAACGCAAACTTGCTCCTACAGCACTTCGTTCATTATACTTATTGTAATATGTTAATTGCCCAAGTGACATTCCACTTGCAATTTTAGACATATAAGGAGTATAACTCATAGAAAAGGCTTGACTTTGTTCTGCAAAAGCATACTTTGCAGGGTTGTGTTGTTGAGAATAAGCATCAACAGAAGTTCCAACCCCCATATCTCCCATACCTGCTGATCGAGCATCGCTATTGATTGTTAAAAAAGGAACTCCGACTACGATTGGTCGGATATCTTGAGCTAACATATATTGACTCACTAAGCCAGCTAACAATATAAATGATATTTTTTTCATACACTTTTTAATAATGAACAGTACAAATATAATTTTTTTTACAAGATTTCAAATATTACTGTTTTCAGAAATCTCTTATTTCTTAATTATTTATTAATATTTTTAGTTTTAATTAACAAAAGACAAATCATTACTCACTTAATTATCACAACATAATAAACTTTAAATCCAATAAGTATAAATTTCTTTGTTTTTTCAACAAAATAATCAAGTAATTGTTAATTTATAAAAAACTAAATCTTTCAAAAACTTTAAATCGCATATTCGCAAC
>NZ_WSPP01000137.1:0-205 GCF_009767705.1 Myroides sp. LoEW2-1
AATAGCTGTGTTTAGCTGATTTATACTGAAAAATATCTGACCATGTAGTTTGGTGTAGATTCGGCTATAGGTAATATTAACTGCCATTTCCACTGGAGATTTGTCCTTAGGTTTTCTAACCCTAGCAGGCATTATAGTGGTATCATAATGCATGGCAAATTTTAATAGTTGCTGATTTAATTCCGGTTCAATACGGTGTGGTTTA
>NZ_WSPP01000138.1:0-306 GCF_009767705.1 Myroides sp. LoEW2-1
TCCTTAGGTTTTCTAACCCTAGCAGGCATTATAGTGGTATCATAATGCATGGCAAATTTTAATAGTTGCTGATTTAATTCCGGTTCAATACGGTGTGGTTTAATTACTGCTGACTTTAGGTTATCTGGTACAATACAATTAGGTACACCACCAAAATAGTGTAATGCATTTTCAATACTTTTTATAAAATCAGGGGCTTTTTGACTTGCACAAGCCTCTACATAAGTATATTGACTAGCGCCTAGAGTGGCTACAAAAACTTCTACTTTACTAATATTTCCTGTTTGTGGGCATACAATTTCTAAT
>NZ_WSPP01000139.1:0-219 GCF_009767705.1 Myroides sp. LoEW2-1
GGTCCAATATAGTAGGTTTTGTGAGGCTTATAGTAATTGGTGTGCTCAAGGAAAAGGTTATGTACCTATTGAGCATAAAGCAGGTGAAAAGCTATTCATTGATTATGCTGGCAAAAAATTAGAAATTGTATGCCCACAAACAGGAAATATTAGTAAAGTAGAAGTTTTTGTAGCCACTCTAGGCGCTAGTCAATATACTTATGTAGAGGCTTGTGCAAG
>NZ_WSPP01000140.1:0-11152 GCF_009767705.1 Myroides sp. LoEW2-1
TAAAATCATTTTTACAAACTCAATATAGTTTTCCACGGTTATTATTTATTATTACAAAGATCTGTAGTTTTTAATTCACACACAACTTTTGAGATTGATCCAAAACTTCTCACCTTCCCCCCTAACACTATTGAACCGTCTCCTAATTAAGCTCTTGGAGTATTATCAAAATATTGATATTTTTACAATGCTCGCTTTTATCTACTCTTTCTAATAGATTAATAGAAAATCACCTTCACTTATTTCTAAAGAATATTTATCATAGGATAAGTACATAAATAATGAGAAGTAATACTTTTGACCTGTTCTAAACCCAAATTGATTTAATATTATAATGCAATGAAAAACGCAAACTCAACAAGTATTTTTCCAACGAAAACTAAAGTACGCTTAGCAACTATTTGGTTAATTGTATTTATATTCTTGTTTTACGGAAACGCTATAACAGGAGAAAGCTTAACGCCTTGGTTAGCGAGCACACTGTTTTTAGTGCTTTTATTTACCATTGTAGGAGCAGCGTTTGGAGTAGTTAAAGAAGCAGATGAATTAGCTCACAAGTTAGGAGAACCCTATGGAACTTTAATTCTAACTCTCTCTATTGTCTCCATAGAAGTAATTCTTATTTCAGCTGTAATGTTAGGACCTGGCGAAAATCCTACTATCGGAAAAGATTCTATTTTCTCCGTGATGATGATCATAATGAATTTAGTAATCGGCTTATGTATACTATTGGGAGGGTTAAAATATGGTGAACAAGAATACAACGCACAAGGAACCATGTCCTATATCGCCATGATTATTATGTTGGGAGGCATTGGATTGATGCTACCTAATTTTATTCAAGGAGCTGGAGGAGGAAGGTTTAGTGATACTCAAGCTATTCTATTGGCTTTGTTTATTATTTTCTTATACGGTATTTTCTTGTTTTTTCAAATGAAAGGATACAAACACCTCTATGTACAACCCAAAGTGGGGTCTATGGAAATTCTCTACAAAGACAGATTACTACAAGAACAAAACCAAGAAACAGAAGTGATTTCTGAAAAAACGACAACAAAAGCTAACAAGGAGATATGGTTGCGCTCAATTATCTTACTCGGCATGATACTGCCTATCGTATTACTGTCACATAATATGGCTGTCGTTGTAGATTATGGCATACAATCAGCAAATCTTCCAACCCTTTTAGGAGGAGTATTAGTTGCAATAATTGTATTTACACCAGAATCGATGACAGCAGTTAAAGCCGCTTTAAACAATGAGTTTCAGCGCGCAATTAACTTATGCCATGGCGCATTCGTTTCTACAGTAGGTTTAACAGTGCCATCGGTCTTAATAGTAGGCCTTATAACTGGAAAAACAGTACTCTTTGGAATGAATAGTACAGAAACAATTCTATTTGTCATTACCTTACTACTCAGTTTAATGACCTTCTTAGGTAAGCGTACCACTCCTATTATGGGAGTAATGCACTTAGTTTTGTTTGCAGTGTTCGCGATGTTGATATTTAACCCTTAAGACAATAATTACCCTTTGCCAATAATTTGGCTTATGTTGGCACAAGAAAAATAATCAAAAACACAAAGAGCCTGTCCATAAAGGACAGGCTCTTTCACTTTAATCAAATTGCCTTAGCAGATCAGTTCTACCTTACCGCTTACCACATCATAATAAGCTCCTACTACTCCTATCTTCTCTTCTTCGATCAGCTTAGTCAATGATGGACTCACTTCTTGTAATTGAGCCACTATGGATCTTACATTTTCTATAGTTACCAACTCTACTAATTCGGCAGAGGATAAATCTTCTCCTGCGTGTTTAGCTTTTACTTTATCTACTACTGGGTGTATACGTTCTAAAATTGTGTCTAACTTTCCTAATGTAGTATGGTTACACGCTCCTGTTACCGCACCACATCTACTGTGTCCCAACACCATGATCAACTTACTTCCCACTACATTACACGCGTATTCCATACTTCCGATTACTTCATCCGTTAGTACGTTACCCGCTATTCTCAAGCTGAATATATCACCAATACCCTGGTCTAATACGTGCTCTAATGGAGCTCTACTATCCATACAACTCAAAATAACAGCATGGGGATGTTGTCCGTCTTTCGTCTCTTGTAATTGGTGTAAGAAGTTACGGTTAAACTTTAGGTTGTTTACGAATCGGTTATTTCCTTCTAATAATAGTTCTAAACTTTGTGCAGGTGTTGTGTTTGCTAATATTTCTTTTGTAAATGAATTCATAATTAAATAGTTTTTCTGTGTGATAAAATAATATTCTGTTGATTTCCTGATACTTTCACTTCTTTGTGAAAACCTGTTGTTGTAATGAGTATGTTTTTCTCTTTTGCCTTTTCGTTTATAAAGTTTTCTATAAGCTCTAAGACATCTACATGGATATACCCCATACGCTTTGCATCTATAGCCAAATGACAATTATCTGGCAATTGATAAAGCCTGTTTTTAATAGCTGTTTTGTTTAAAAAAGATACTTCTTCTGCTAAAGTCAAGGTATAGACTACTTGTTCTTGTTTTATCTGACGTTGCATAGAGAAGGCCTTTCTTACGTTTCCTATTAATAAGAACAATACGCTTACTCCCATACCGATCATCACTCCGACTAATAAATCAGTTGCTACTACCATAATAAACGTAATTATAAAAGGGATAAATTGTGTATATCCTTTGTGCCAAAAATGCATAACGATAGCTGGTTTAGCTAAGTTGTACCCCACTAAAATTAGCACTGCTGCTAAAGAAGCCAGTGGAATCATGTTTAATACTAATGGCAGAGTGACCACGGCTACTAATAGGAATATTCCATGAATGACAGCCGATGCCTTATACAGTCCGCCAGCATTGACATTAGCTGATGAGCGCACGACTACTGAGGTCATAGGTAAACCACCTAATAGTGAACTCAATACATTTCCGATACCTTGTACTTTTAATTCTCTATTCGTATCTGTATGACGCTTTAATGGATCTAAGCGATCTGTCGCCTCTATACACAACAAGGTCTCAATAGAAGCTACAATGGCAATGGTTCCGCCAATCATCCACACCGCAGGGTTCGTAAATCCTGCCCAATCTGGAAAGACCAAAATAGAACTGATATCTGATAGGCTATCAAATAAAGGGATAGATACTAATCTCGATGATTCTATCGCTAATGAACTCCCTGTAGATAACCAAAATTGGTTAATCAAAATACCTACTACTACCACTATTAGGGCTGCTGGTAAAAAAGAAACTTTTTTGGTCCATGCCATTTTATTCCACAAGAGTAATATTGTTAAAGATATTGCTGTGATGATAACTGTACCAAGTTGAATAGATGCGAATGATGTAATATCGCCTAAGGCGCTTACTCCGAATACTAAAGGCAATTGCTTAATCAGAATTACTAACCCAATACCCGCTAACATTCCCTCTATTACACTTGATGGGAAATAGTTAGCGATAGTCCCTGACTTTAGAAATCCTAAAACAAGTTGGATTACTCCTGCTATTACTCCTGCCGTCAATAAAAGTTGGAAAGAACCTAACTCTGTGATTGCCCCTAAAATAATAGCTGCTAATCCTGCTGCTGGACCACTCACACTAACGTTAGAGTTACTTAACAATCCTACTACTACACCTCCTATAACTCCAGATATAATCCCCGCAATAGGTGGAGCTCCAGAAGCTAACGCAATTCCTAAACAGAGCGGAAGTGCGACTAAAAAGACCACAAGGCCTGGTGCAACACTTTTCTTAAGTGCCGCAAAACTCATATTATTTGTCATTTTATTTTAATGCTTAGTTTTCACCCCACTACTTCACTTCTACAGCTCAGTACAGACAATAGTTATCCTATTGATTCATTGCTTACAAAAAATCAAAGGGTACATTGAATATCCTCAACGTGTAAACGAACTAAAATGGGATAAGATTAATAAACTGAAATGGCTCTTATTGCGGACAATTAACACATTTGCAATAGAGTATTTCTGTTCTTTTTATAGAAAACACCTAATAGATTAATAAAGAATTAAACATAGCACTGTCTGTACAATATAGAATATACTGCATCATTATTCTTACATACGTAAGTAAGCTATAAAATGTTTCTATTTTATCTACAGCGTAGATTAATAAACTAAGCGTTCGGGAGGGGGTAATAAGATGTCGAATTCTTGTGATTCGTACACTAATTTAGATTGTGCGAAGATAGTCTCTAACTTTTCGTTTGTCTCTAATAGATTTAGATTTTGGTTAGTAGATAATGTCCAAGGATGTCCATGATTCTCCTCTTCTGCACTTGTAATAGGTTTCTTATTTTCTTCTGAAATAGTTACTGCAGGAATCTCTAATTCAATACCAGCCATCACCGCAATAGTGGGTGTAGCCAAGAAGTTGACAAAGAAAATTAATACAATTAGTGACACATATTTCATAGGAACAAAAATAGTTTTTTTCAAAAAAAAACAAGGAAGCAGGTTGTTAATTTTGCTATAAAAAAGTAGATATACTACTACTTTCAAGCAAAACTACCTCAGTCCTACTATTTATTCCAGACTATGAATACTCACTTAAACCCAAATCTGAAAGATAATGATTCAATACTCCTCCCTTGATTACTTTACTATTCAAAAAGCAGTACGGAGAAGGGCTATTCACAATTTCACTAATACGGAGTATCTCGATAAGTAATAAAATAAACAGACCTAATAAAGTACAGTGCCTTTTTACTTAATAAAAAAGCGACTAATCTTGATTAGTCGCTTATATTTATTATCTCATGACAGAGAATTAATTCTTCGTTCTATTAGTTACCAATTGTTTTAAAGCTGCCCATTGTCTCAAGGTTGTCTTTGCTTCTTGTGCAGGATATCCCAGTACTGTCTTACCTGCTTCTACATCACCAGTCACTCCAGATCCAGCACCTACGACAGCACCTTGTCCGATAGTAACGTGATCTTTAATCGAAGCACTCCCCCCGATGACTACAAAATCTTTTAAAGTAACTGATCCGGCTAAACCACTATTACCTGCCATAATACAGAATTTACCAAGTTCACAATTATGTCCAATCTGCACAAGATTATCAATCTTACATCCATCACCGATAATTGTAGCACTAAATTTCCCTCTATCTACACAAGAGTTTGCTCCTATTTCAACATAATTTCCTATGACTACATTGCCAATTTGAGGAATCTTAACCAAGCCAAACTCAGGAGAAGGAGTAAAACCAAAACCATCTGCACCAATTACAGCGTTGGGATGTAAAATACAGAATTGCCCAATATGACTTCGCTCACGCACCACCACACCAGACCACAAAATAGTGTGATCTCCTATTGTGCTATCGTCCAACACCGTGACATTAGGATATAGTTTGACATTCTTTCCAATAACCACATTTGCACCAATGACACAACCAGCAGCTATCTGTGCTCCTTCATTAATAACAGCTGTACAATCAATCGTAGCATTAGGATGAATATCTGTTTTAAATACAGGCATCTTAGGAGCGAATAACGTAAGAAGTTGAGCTAAAGCTAAATCAACATTATCCACTTTTATAAAAGCTCTATCTACACCTGGTAAGATAGATATATCTTTATTCACTATAGCAATTGGAGCTTTTGACTCACTCCATAGGCGTTCGTACTTTTTGTTACCAATAAAAGAGATTTGGCATTCCTTTGCTTTTTCTAATTGTTCAGCAGCAGTAATTTGCCTTAATGTATCTCCAACGACAACACCGTTCAACACATCATTTAATTCATTCAGCGAGTAAGATTTCATAATTTTAAATAAGTTTCCAATTGTTTATACAAATAAAACGAATAAAAAAACAACTTATTGCATCCAATATATATAAATACTACATTATTTACAATTACCAATAATTTTAAATACAAAAAGGACAAAAACCAAATACATTTTATTGAAAAAAATAAAACAAAAAAAGGAATCACAGTAGTACACCGTGATTCCCATTCTATCTTATCCTTTTAAGAGTTATTACTTCACGTAATCAATGACAACGTAATAACTCCCCGCAGGTAACTTCTGACTATCAATATCATTCACTGTGATATACGTCTTGCCATTATTCACCTTCTTATGTAACAAATCTCTTGTAACAGCATTAGTTGTTTCGTTAATCAGTTGAAAATTAACAATTAACCCTCCTATTTCTTTTTCAAATTCTACTACATTAAAATCAGTAGCAACGTTTAGGCGCTTTGCATATCTCAGTAGATCTTTATCTATCCATTTACCTACTACCTCATCCTCTTGAATCTTCTCATTAACACTAAAGGTATTTGCACTCCTCAGATGATTATCATTCGGATTAAAAGTTCCGTCGATTAACTCCTTGATATAATCTTGAAAGTCATAACTTTCTGCAATTAGTTTAGACAAATCAAATTCGTGAACATCAGCATTTTCATCTTTAAAGGTAAGCTTAGTAGTCTTTTTATCTGGTGTATTAAACACATCTATTGCAGTTACCGTTTCCATTTCCCTTATCCATGTAGGTAAGAACTTACTTTCCTGAAGACCATTTTCTCCCTTCCATATAAAACCTAATTCACCACTCCTTACATAAGCTTTCACATATCCCTCTTGTTCTAATTTCTTTTCTTCAATATCAGACACTATATACTCCAATAAACTTTTCATAGGGGGTGCCGTAAAAACTTCATAGCTCCCATCTATAAAAGACTGTACCAAGTCTATCTCATACTTTTTACCACTTTCACTTATATAATTATACTTCCCTGTAAATTCACCATTCTCACGTATTTCTTCTATACTCGTATCTGTTTCGACAAGATTATTAATTTTAATCTCTTTTAATTCTAAATTACCTTGTTTTTTAACGACCTCATAAAAAGTATCATCCTTATAAACAATACTATTCTCTACCCATTCAGTATTCTGAGAAGTAAACTTCTTTAATTGTTCTTGTACCTTATTATCTTTTAAAACGTCTTGAAAATTATTCTTAACATCTTCTACAACAGTTATTACAGTGGGTACCCCTTCTCCATCTTCATCTTTCTTATTGTAAAAATTATATACCCCTGAATGTTCACCATCATCATTTAACTCAGGTTCTAATTTCGATACAATCAGATCTAAAGAGGCAAAAGCTCCCATTTCCTCCATCATACTTTCCTTAAAGCGAGGATTTTTAAAGAACATCTCTGTCAAATTAAACTTCGATTCATTACTATCTTCATCTTTATAAGTAAGTATCACACCATCCTCTTGACCTACAACCTTCAAGGAGGTCAAAGTCTCAGATCCCGTAACAATATCCGTCAAGTTAATTTGTTCAATTTCTCCACTATCGCTTTTCCAAGTTATGTACACTTTACCCTTTTCTTCTTTAATAGAAACTTCACCTTCTTCTTTTTCAATCAACTTGATAATTTCATCTTTAACTAATTTCTGTTCAAAAATTGTTTTACTATTCTCTATCACATCTTGTACGATATCAAAAGTAAATACCTCCTTTTCTTCATTAACATACTTATAGCGACCTGTGTACTTTCCATCTCGATCAACAATGGCTGACAACTCTGTATTAGTCTCCTTTAAATCCTCAATATCAGAAGCAATAATTAAAAAATCCTGGTAATTGTTGTTATCTTTTTTGGTCACGTAGAACTTACCTCCAAAATAAGTTACAGCATCCTCTTGATTTCTTTTAAAATATTGATCAAACTGACTCTTTACATTTGGAACTTCCAACAGCTTTCCAAAATTAGTTGCTACATCTCCGATCACATTAAGCTTTGTGGGTACGTAAGTGGGATCACTATCTCTTTTTTCATTATAATAGTAATACACTCCTGTTCTAACATTATCCACTACATCAGGTACAATTTCAGTAATGGTTTCTTCTTTAGATACCTGATTAACGTAATCTATAATATACTTTTCAAAAACAGTACTTTTTTTGAGAATGTCCGTTAAATCAATTGTTGTCTTATCTCCTTTTTCATCTTTATAAATAATTTGAGCTTTTCCTTCCTCAGCCGAACTAGATAACGAAGTCAAATTTTGGAGATTATTCACAATTGAAGAAATACTAAAATGCTGATCTAAGTTATTCTCGTCTTTCCAATGAAAAATATAATCATCTCCATTTTGCTCTACTCTCACTTCTCCTGAAGCACTATTACTTCTAATAGCTCGTGTTTTTGAGGATGCAATATATTTTTGAATAGTTGCATTTGACACGAGAGTGTTCCACTTCTTACCTTCCCAACAATAAAACCCTGCATCCAATGAAGGCGTCCCTAAATGATAGACAATTAAACTCTCAGGATATGGAGCTCCATCTATCGTTGTAATATCTGTATCTGAACTCAGTGTGACTCTCGGTATTAAGACCCCTTTTTTCGTAGATTGTACTTCTAACTGAACACTCGGATGGGGCAATTCTGTCCCTATTCCAATTTGAGCTTGTGTTGTTATTGTTCCCAACAAGAACAACATTGGTAATATATTTAACTTCATACGTATCAACCTTTAATATCTATTGTTTTTTTAGATAATCTATTATCACATAATAATTACCTTTGGGTATTGTATTATCAGAGTCTTTTGCGTTTTTTAAAAAAAACTTAGTCTTATCTCCTGAACTACTTATTAACTCTATTTTATTGTAAATCAAATTAGAATCTTCATTGATTATTTTTACTTCTAATGGCAAGCCGTCTTTCCAATTAGCTAAAATCAAGTCATCAGTATCACTTTGCTTTACCACTCTCTCCATATACCTAAATCTCTGCTGGTTATTGATCTCTCCCACATAACTTTCTCCATCCAACAAATACTCATCTAATGACTGATTAACTAGTTTAGTACTCTCTCGATGCTGATCAACATTAGTCGTCTTTAACTTCGCTTTTGCTTGATCAATATATCCTTGAATTTGTTCGCGTAAGGTTTCGTTTTCCGTCAATTTTTTTGCCAATTCTCCTTGATTATAGGCCAAGCTTTCACTATCCAAATACAATATCCCTTGATGAGTGCTAAGCATTTTTACCTTTCTGTACATTTGGTAAACTTCTTTTAAAAGTCTTCGTTTAGTGATAAAACTAATATCTTCACTATACTCATCCATAGTTATCCACTCATACCCTATTTCTCCATTCTCCACAAAGAATTTTGGTCGCCTTTCTATGCCGTGAACACCACTTTCAATAGCAGTTAAGACTTTAGGAACACCCAATATTCTATCTATAGAAGACTTTACAGCATCACGAGATCTTAGTGGATATTCTTTCTTTTTCTCATTTACATAAACATAGTCTACAGGATAATTATTCGTTTCTTCTTTTCTAAAGAAAGTCTGGTTTTGTCCTAACATATTCATATTGACTGGTAGAAAGACATCTTTATTATCTTCTATTACATAATATTTAAAACTATCATCTTTAAATAACACTAAGTTCTCAGGTAGAACTGTTAGTTTTGAAAAAAAATCTGAAAGAAGGCTCTGCACTTTAGCGTCATCGAAGACCACCTCTGAATTATTTGTAAAATCCTTGAGTACATCCATTATGGTGTTATCATTCATACTATCAAGTGACCAATTTTTAAACTTATATGGCACGTATGGTTTAGTAGGATCTCTATAATAAAAGTAAGATGAATTTGGTATCATCTTTAAAAACTTTTCGTACTGTACCACAAGCAAGGGGTCTTTTCCTACCCCCTGTAAGTAAGTAGAGTAATCTTTCGCTTCAATGATCTCATCACTAAAATAAATAAAATTAGTATTCTTCTTTTCATCCAAATACTTTAAATTATAATAATTTGAAGTATCCCATCCAATTCCAGTTGATTCTAACTTTGTTAATGTAGGTTCGTTATCTACTATATTTGATAGCAAAAAAGTCTTTATCTGATTATTACTATCTTTCCAAGTAAACTTAATATCACTACCATTTACAACTTCTACTGTTATTGGGGCATTATTTTTCCGAGCATTCTTTACTATTTCACGAGTATACTCATTATCAAATATTTCCTCACTTCTATTGACAATATCACCTAAGACATGGATCTTATAAGAGAGGTTATTCTCTTCTATATATTCAAATCCAATAGTATCTTTTCCCTGTTCATCTTTAAGTGAGCGTATACTCGTTGCTGTTTCCTTAAAGTCAAACAACTCTTTATAATCGACCTCTTTCTTTTCTAATTTTTTATCTGTTAAAGTAGTAACCCAAAACTTGCCATTCTCAAAGGTCAATTTCTTATCCTCTGCAGAAAGAGCAAGTTCTTCAAAACCTCGTTTAACATTTTCATTATTGAGAAAACTACTAAAATTGTTCTCCAAATCCTTAATTACATCGATTTCTAATGGAGTGTAATTTAAAGACAGGCGATTCTCATTATAGAATTTATACTTTGCATCATAAGTAGATACAATGTCTGTTGTAGTCTCTTTAATAGCTTCTTGCTGTATAAAAGACTTAATATAATTTTGAAATTCTGAACTACCTGTTAACAAGGGCGCTAAATCAATGGTCGTATTCTGAGCCTCCTCATCCTTATAGATCAGTGCTACTCCCCCTTCTTTATTAGTAGATGTCAAAGAGGTGACTTGTTCTAAAGCTTTGACAACATCACTTATAGAAAACTCTTGAGCAGCATTAAACTGATCTTTCCATTTAAATACATAATCATCCCCTACCTTTACAATTTGCAGTCCTTCACTGGGAACCACTTCAGTAATGTAATCTTTGATATTTTCGTTGGTTACAAGAATATTCCAACGCTTATTTTCCCAATAATAAAACCCTGCAGGTAGAGATGAATTTCCGCTGTGATAAACTAATAAGCCCTCAGGATAAGGATACCCTGCTACTGTGGATTGATCACTCACTGATTTAAGTAATAACCGAGGAATTAATACTCCCTTGCGATCAGAACTAACCTCAAGCATCGCAGATTTATCAGGCAATTTCGTACCTATACTTGTCTGACTGTATCCTGTTATAACCCCCAAAAGAAATGTAACAGATAATATCCTTCTTTTCATTAACCATATTTTAGCAAGTAAAATTAAGTTAAAATTTTACAGATATACCACAAACAAAACAAATGCAAATAAAAAC
>NZ_WSPP01000141.1:0-30584 GCF_009767705.1 Myroides sp. LoEW2-1
ATTACAACAGGGGGTTCTGTTTTAAAAATCATCATATATATACTCGTATCCTACTAAAGTGGGAGGATATTCTATGTACTAAATTTATTTAGGACGCTATTGTTAAGTGATCTCTATGTACAACCCGAATATAGAGGAAAAGGGATTTCCATAGGATTAATAGATCGCAGTAAAGAATGGTGTATAGAAACAGGTGCTTGTGGTCTAATGCTGGAAACAGAAAAAACAAACCACATTGGGAATACGCTATACCCAAAATGTGGATTTTTACACGACGAGGGACACAATTACTACCATTGGTGGAGATAATCTCACAGTGATAGCGTATCTTTATTCTATTGCTACACACAATGTAAAAATCAAACTACCATGAAAGAAAATATTCTCAATAATTTAAAAGCCATATCGAATAGAATTCAACTTGCTTGTCTAAAATCAAATAGAGATCCCCGAGATGTTAAATTGTTATTAGCAACAAAAACTGTTCGCGCTGAAGACATTAAAATAGCTATTGAAGCAGGCTTCCCCTTAATTGGAGAAAACAAAGTTCAAGAAGTAAAAGAAAAGTTCGAAATCCTTTCGACAGTAGAGCATCAAAAGCATTTTATCGGTCACTTGCAAACAAATAAAATCAAGGATATCCTCAAATACGATGTTAACTGTATACAATCCTTAGACCGCATTGATTTGGCAGAAAAGCTACATCAACGTCTATCTAAAGAGAATAAAACAATAGATGTATTCATACAAGTGAATACTTCTAATGAAGAGAGTAAATTCGGTATTTCACCAGAAGATGCTGTCGAATTTACAAAGCAAGTAGCACAATTTGACACTTTGAAGATAAAGGGCTTAATGACAATTGGATTATTTAGTGCTGAGGATGAAAAAGTAAGGGTTTGTTTTAAACTTTTAAAGAAAATTCAAATGCAAATTAACGAACTCCATATTCCCGACGTAAAAGTCAACGAACTCTCAATGGGAATGAGCAACGACTTGGAAATAGCTATAGAGGAAGGAGCGACAATTATTCGCGTTGGAACTGCTATTTTTGGGCAGAGAATCTACCCAGATAGTTACTATTGGAATGAAAGTAAATAATGGTATAAATAAAAAGATGCAATAATTAAACACTATTGCATCTTTTTACTTTTAACTAAAACCACTTTCGCCATTTAATATACCCAATCATTAAGATGACGATAACAAGCATGGCTAACAAAGTAAAGTAATATCCATTTGGATCTTTGAGCTCTGGCATATTCTCAAAATTCATCCCATACACTCCTACAATAAAAGTTAGAGGAATAAATATAACAGAGACGATAGTCAAGACTTTCATGATTTCGTTCATTCGATTACTCTGCGAAGAAAAAAAGTAATTCGTGGCACTATCTAACTTATTCAAATTGTATTCAATCTGATCTAAGATTTCATTCGATTTATATTGTAAACGCTCAAAAAAGGCGATACTCGATCTGCTTATAATTGCTTTTCCAGAGCTTTTTTCATGCTGTGTTCTTAAATTATACAGAACCTCTCTCAAGGGAATTACTGCGCGCTTAATATCATTCAACTCTTGCGTATACTCCTCAATTCGTATGATTATCTCTTTCTGATATTGCACACGAGCTTCTACTAAAACCTTCTCTACATTGTCTTCAACCATATCAAGAGTAACCAAAAAGCTATCCATCAATGAATCCATTAACCCATATAGTAAATAGCCTGCATCTCTTTTTCTAACTTGACCAATTTTCAGTCGAATACGCTCGCGAATTAAATTAAAAAAATCTCCCTTTTTCTCTTGGAAAGACAAAAGGATATTTTCTTTTAGGATAAAACTTATCTGCTCGACATTAACATAAACATCATCTACAGTATAAGGCAAAATTGCTTTGACACTAAAAAACATCGTCTCATCAAGCTCCTCAACTCTTGTTCTACGCGCAAAGTTTAAAATTTCTGCCATGATATAATTTTCAATAGCAAAGAAACTACCCACTTCTTTTAACAAGTCAATATCGTGTAATCCATGTAAGTTAAACCACTTAATTGCATTGGGATTCGATTTTTTAAGCACCTCTTCAATTTCACTCAAGCTCAAGTCATTGTATTCTTCAAAACTATCCTCATCATATACGAATAACTGCATACTAATTGGTACTTCAGGAAAAGCACCAGAATATTCAAGAGAATTTGGTTGAAGTTTTCTTATTTTCTTATATTTAACTCGTCCCACAATATTAATTTTGTTTAAAAGGTTTATGATAATTAACTTCACGAACTATAAATAACTTCTTAGAGATACAATAGCAAATGAAACTATTAATCAAAAATATAAAAGAATTACTTCAAATCAGAGAACAACATGTAGATAAATTAGCAGGAGAGCAGATGAAAACACTTCCTAAGCTTGAGAATGCTTATCTTATTGTTAAAGATGAAGATATCATTGACTATGGTCCTATGGCAGATTTACCTCAAAATGTAGTCTTTGACCAAATCATAGATGCAACTGGTAAGACCGTTTTACCAAGTTGGGTGGATAGTCATACACACATAGTTTACGCTGGAAACAGAGAACTTGAGTTTGTAGACAGGATAAATGGCTTGAGTTATGAAGAAATTTTTAACAGAGGTGGCGGAATACTAAATTCTGCTAAAAAATTACAAGAAACTTCAGAAGAAGATTTGTATAACCAATCCAAAAAGCGATTAGAAGAAATTATTCAGTTAGGTACTGGTGCAGTTGAAATTAAATCAGGTTATGGATTAACACTTGAATCTGAGCTAAAAATGCTTAGAGTAATAAAAAAACTAAAAGAGAACTACCCTATTGAAATTAGAGCTACATTCTTAGGAGCTCATGCTTTTCCAGCTGAATACAAAGAGAACCACCAAGGATACATTGATTTAATGATTAACGAAATGATCCCAGCAATAGCAAAAGAAAAACTGGCTGATTTCATTGACGCTTTCTTAGAAACTGGTTATTTTTCACCGGAAGAAACTGAAAAAATTATTCAAGTGGGTAAAGAATATGGTATGGTAGCCAAAGTACACGTAAATCAATTTACTGCAATTGGAGGAATTAAAACCTGTGTAGAGAATAATGCATTATCTGTTGATCACTTGGAAATTGTAACGGATGAAGATATCGCTATTTTAAAAGATAGCAAAACAATGCCTGTCGCACTTCCGACCTGTTCATTCTTTATATCTATTCCTTATACCCCAGCACGTAAAATGATTGATGCAGGCCTACCACTGGCATTAGCTTCAGATTCCAATCCTGGGACGACTCCTTCCGGAAATATGAATTTCGTTGTTTCAACTGCTTGTATAAAAATGAAGATGACACCTGAAGAAGCTATTAATGCAGCTACAATTAATGGAGCGTATGCTATGGGAGTAGAAAGAGATTACGGAAGTATTACCAAGGGAAAAAAAGCAAGCTTAATAATCACCAAGCCACTAAATTCATTCTATGAATTGCCATATGCATTTGGTTCAAATCTAATTGATCAAGTGATCTTAAAAGGAAAAACGCAATTGTTTAAACAAAATAACTAAGACACAATTTTATGTCAAGTACAAAACTAAAACTTCTCTCTAAAAGCGAATTAATTTCACTTACTAATTTTAGAAATGGTGAAATTAAATTCGGTGAACGCGTTCGCTTATTAGAATCTCCAAGTTGTTGGGAAGAAGAGCTAAAAACGCATGAAAGCAAATACGTAGTTCTTGGAATCCCTGAAGATATTGGTGTCAAAGCAAATCTTGGTAGACCTGGTGCTGACTCAGCTTGGCAAACCTTCTTAAGTTCCTTTTTAAACATTCAACACAATCGCTTTTGTAAAGGGAGCTGGATTACTATTCTTGGTCATTTAAATTTTGAACAAGAACTAAAGGAAGCTGCATTATTAGATGCAAGTATTAAAGAGCAACGTAAACGATTATTTGAATTAGTACAAATAATCGACAAAGAAGTTTCACACATCATCAGCAAGATTGTAGCCGCAAATAAAATTCCTATTGTCATAGGTGGTGGTCACAATAATGCTTATGGCAATATAAAAGGTAGTGCCTTGGCAAAAGGAAAAGCTATCAACGCTATTAACTTTGACGCACATACAGACTTTAGACCGTTAGAAGGTAGACACAGTGGTAATGGTTTTTCTTATGCCTTTGAAGAAGGTTTTTTGAAAAACTATTTCATCTTTGGGTTACACGAAAACTATACCTCTAAATCTGTTTTCTCTGAGATCAAAGCACATGCAGAAAGAGTAAAGTACAACACTTTTGAACAAATAAGGATTCGAAAAGAGAAATCATTTGAAACTGAGTTAGTCACAGCACAAAAACACATTGAGTATGCTCCTTATGGAATAGAAATAGATTTAGATGCTATTCCTTTAGTGGCGAGTAGTGCTATATCTCCTGCTGGTTTCTCTTCAGAAAAATTGCGCCAGTTTATACACTTTTTTGGGAAGTCAAAAAATGTAACTTATTTACATATATGTGAAGGAGCTCCATCTTTAGATTTTCCTACAAACAACCATTTAGTTGGCAAATTAATAGCTTATTTAGTAACTGATTTTATTAAATCAAACTCAGAAAAAATATAATTGTGAATATATTATTAGTAGAAGATGACAGTAGAATAAGCGAGTTCATCATTAAGGGTTTGGAAGAAAATGGAATGCGCGTACAACTTGCCTCTACTGGAGAAAAAGCAAGAGAACTCATTATGCAAAATGATTGGGACTTAATATTAATGGATATTATGCTTCCTGGAATTGACGGTATACAATTGACAAAAATGATTCGCTTTAAGAAAAACTACACCCCTATACTAATATTAAGTGCTTTAAGTGATACTAATGATAAAATAGAAGCCCTCGACAATGGTGCAGATGACTACTTAACAAAGCCTTTTCACTTCAATGAGTTACTTTCTCGCATAAATGCATTAACGCGTAGAACAAAGTTTAACTACGAAAACAGAGAAGTATTTTTTATCTGTAGGGATATTAAACTTGAACCTGAGAAGCATTTGGTAACACAAAATGGGAAGCAAGTAGATCTTTCGCCAAGAGAGTATAAACTGCTATTATACCTTTTAGAAAACAAAGACAAAGTAGTTTCAAGAACCCAGATCCTCGAGCGTGTTTGGGGCATTCAATATGACACCAATACAAATGTTGTCGATGTTTACATTTCTTATCTCCGAAGTAAATTGGATGAATCCAAAGGTAAACTCATACACACCATTAAAGGAACAGGATATATGTTACAAGACTAAATTAGGTTATGAAACTTCGCAAGCGCTTAACCCTTTATAGTACATTTACATTTGGAATAGTGTTTTTCATTACTTCCTTAGTCATTTTTATCGCCTTTTACCAAAAGACGATGTACTCTACAATTTCCCAATTAAAAAACACAACCCTACTCTCTGGTATTTATTACCTTGAGCAAGATGAACTTCCTTCTTATGAACACTCAGCTATAAAAGAAGAGTTTAGAGCGACAATACAAAGTGTAAATGTTGCAATATTCAACAACAAGAATAAAGTCGAGTACGGGCACTTATTGGGGGACGAAAATATAACATCCGCTATATTGGAACTTGTTCGAAATAATAAAGAATACTACTTCACTACAAAAGACTATTTCTATCACGGTATCTTTTACCCTGATAATCAAGGAGATTTTGTCGTCTTTATAAAAGAATCAAAAGAAGATTTTAACGAACAGCTAAGCAGCTTGGTACTTATCCTTCTCAGTGTCTTCACTTTGGGGATTATCAGCATTTACTTTTTAAGCAAATACCTATCAAATGTCGCTTATAAACCTTTCAAAAAGGTTATAGATCAAGTTAATTCAATAAACTACAATAACTTTCAAGAAGGTATTGAAGTTCCTGACACAAAGGATGAATTAGCAGAATTAATCACAACTTATAACAAACTATTACACAGACTTTCAGAAGGTATTATCATACAAAAGAACTTTATAAACTATGCCTCTCATGAATTTAAAACGCCACTAACTGCCATAAGTGGTAATCTTGAAGTATTTGCCCAAAAAGACAGAACACCTGAAGAATACAAAAAAGTGGCAAATGACGCTTTAGAAAATGTCTATCGTATTGAAAGCATATTGAGTAATCTACTCCTATTGTCAGGACTAAACAATAAAGAGAATACAAAAGAAGAAATTAGAATTGACGAAGTTGTCTGGGATATTTTTGATGCACTTCAACCAAAAGTGAACAAGCTAAACACACAACTCAACTTACAGTTTGAAGTTAAAGATTTCAATATTCTAAAGATATACGGAAACCATACCTTAATACACTTAGCACTTTACAATATCATCGAAAACGCCGTTAAGTATTCGCAGAAAAAACCTATCGACATCTCCCTACTTACAGATAACAATCGATTAAAACTCATTGTTAAAGACTATGGGAGAGGCATCGAACAAGATGACCTTCCTCTTGTTAGACAAACGTTTTACAGAGGCAAAAATGTAGGCGATATTAAAGGGCATGGTATAGGTCTATCTCTGGCATTGCGCATTTTCGAACAGCACAATATAGAAGTTGACATACAATCAAAAGCAGGTGAAGGTACTTGTATAACCCTCTTATTCTAAAAACAAACGCAGTTAATCTATACATCATTTAAAAAAGTATAGACTACAACTCCACTAAAGAATCACAAAATAAAAAAGTCTACTAATATTCCACACAAAGTAAGAACACTAATAAACTTTTCATATATCGTAGATGTAAACAAACTAATGTTTTACATTTTCAGTTTACCATATTGCTCAATATACATATCTAACATAACAATAGCTGCCATTGCTTCAACAATCGGAACAGCTCTTGGCAATACGCAAGCATCATGCCTACCTTTCCCTTGGACTGTCACAACTTCATTTTGTGTATTAATAGATAATTGATCTTTCATTAAAGTTGCAGTAGGTTTAAACGCTACTCTAAAATAGATGTCCATTCCATTGCTAATACCTCCAACTATTCCTCCTGCATTATTTGTCTTTGTAAGCCCATTAGGAAGTATTTCATCATTGTGTTCGCTCCCCTTCATCCTAGTAGCCTCAAATCCTAATCCGAACTCTACTCCTTTTACCGCATTAATGCCAATCATTGCTTTGGCTAACTCTGCATCCAATCGATCAAATACAGGCTCCCCAAGTCCTACTGGTACCCCTTGAATCACACAAGTAATAGTTCCTCCTATCGAATCCCCGTCTTTCTTTACTTCTTTGATAAGCTGCTCCATTTGTTTAGCAATCAAAGGATCTGCACAACGTACTGGATTATTCTCAATTTCATTAAAATCTAATTCAGTATATGGCGCAGTAACCTTAATCTCCCCAACAGAAGAAACAAAGGCTGTAATACTTAATTTGCCAAGTACCTGTTTAGCGATCGCACCAGCGACAACACGACAAGCTGTTTCTCTCGCAGAACTTCTTCCTCCACCTCTGTGATCTCTATGTCCATACTTCTTATCATAAACATAGTCTGCATGGCTTGGACGATATATATCCTTAATGTGATCGTAATCCTTTGACTTAGAATTTGTATTTTCAATTATAAAACCAATTGGAGTTCCTGTGGTTTTCCCTTCGAAAATTCCAGACAAAAAACGTACTTCATCTGCTTCCTTTCTTTGTGTCACAATCTTTGATTGCCCTGGTTTTCGACGATCAAGTTCGCGTTGAACTGCCACCAAGTCTAATTCAATTCCAGCTGGGCAACCGTCAATCACTCCTCCTATTGCATCTCCGTGAGACTCGCCAAAAGTTGTAACTCGAAAACGATTACCAAAAGTATTACCTGCCATAATATTCTGTATTTCCTACAAGTTTACTATTTTTTTAAGACTTCTTCAGTATACATGTCTAAAAATAGTAAGCTATAAATAATTCCCTATAAAAAAGGGAACAAGTCAAACACCTCATTCCCTTTTACTTATTCTTTTTTTAAGTGTTTTACTTAAAAATACTCGTACTTTAATTTTCGCTGTACATAATGATTAATATATCCTAAATAGTCTCTAAACTTCGGCAATCTATGAGAGTCCTCTACAAATAGAATTTCACTATTGTAAGTAATCTTATCCTGTAAATCAACAAAGTCTAATACTTCATCTTGTTTTCCCACAATAATAAAAGCATCTTCAGGATTATTAATTTTTAGAATACTCTCTCTGAGATTATCGCTAAATATCAATTTACTATTGAGTCTTGAATCTAAATCTAACAAAGGACTTAGCATAATTAATATAGACTTCAATCCCTTTTCCTTCCTCTTTTCTCTCAGTTGATAAGCTAAATTAGCTCCAGTCGAATCCCCTATTAAAATTACCTGCTCTTGTTCAGATAACTCTGCATCAACAACATTTAAAATACTCTTAATATCTGATTCTGGATTCCATTCGACACAAAAACTAGAGGAGTTTTTAAAAAGTCTTTTACAATCTTCATATTTACGAGAAGTTTTATCCGAACCATACCCATGGAAATAAATCATTATCATAGCTAACTTATTTTTTACTTAATTATATGTTTAATTTACAATTATTTTTCAAATAAACATATAGCTTACTGCAAGTACCTTCACTAATTATCATTCAAAAAACAAATAAAAATAACACTTAATAAAACTATTCAATGCTATTAGTAGACTAAATACTATTGCTCTTTCTTAGCGTTAGTATCACCATGCTCTAATCTTGTATCTTTTTCTTCTTCTTGATGATGATCTGTCACATCTTCATAACTATCAAATCCGCCATTTTTTCTTTTCTCATACATGTTTTTCACATGATTAACCACTTCCTCACTCTCTTTCTTAACGTCTTCTCTTACATTCTTAAAGCCCTCTTTAAACTCCTCCCATGTACTAAATCCTTCCTCTTTCGCTTTTTCATATACTACTTTCGCTTTCACTTTAGCCTCACTGTATTCCCCTTTAAATTCAGACCAAGCTTGAGCACCTTCTTCTTTAGCTTTACTATAAATTTCAGAAGCCTCTCCTTTAGCAGTATCAATGCCCTCTTTCAAGAATTGTTCTATCTTATCAGCATTATTTCCTAATTCTTTTAGGCCTTTTGAAAGATCTCCAGCTACCTCTTTAGCCATATCAAACAAATCATCCAATATATTTGCTCTATCCTTTCCTTCTTTGTTATCAAACTTATTTTCCATAGTTATATCTTTTTTGTTAGTATAAAAATACCTCTTTTTAGAATTAAACAATTGCTATTTAGCTTTATTTTAAGTAAAACTACGATGATAATCGATACTCATTGGGTGTCTTCTGAGCATATCGCTTGAAGAAACGACAAAATACAGATGCATCACTAAACTGCAACTCTTGGCTTATTTCATTAATAGTCATTGTTGTACTTTTTAATAAAAACTTGGCATATATAATCACTGCTTCATTAATCCAAGCCAATATCGATTTACCTGTGCGCTCGCGAATCACAGTAGTCAAATACTTTGGCGTTAAATACAGTTTATCTGCATAAAAAGAAACCGCTCGTTCTTTTTTGTAGTTCTGGGATAGCAACACATAAAAATCATCTACAATCTTGTCTTTACGATCTTTAAATTTTCGAGAAGATTCTGGTAGAGTTCTATATACTTTCGAGATTGAACTTATTAAGGCAAATATCAAATGCCTCAAAACCTCCTCTTTATCTGTTATCAATGCCTCATAATAATATCGTTGTAAAAAGCTCATATAATCCATCATTAAAGAATACTGCAAGTCACTTAGCTTGACAATCGGATTATTGCGAACAAATTCATTCGATATAAAATCACGTAGAATTGGATAGGAGACAATAAAATCTAATGAAATAACAATGGTAATCGTACGAAAATCGGGACTTATCAATTCAGATTCTATCAAGGTATGCGGAAGGAGAATCATTAAATCTCCTTTTTCTCCAAAATACTCTGAATGATTGACTTTTATTCTATTACTTCCATCAAAACACATTCCTATCATCAATCCATCAAATAAATGTTGATTTCCAGAAAAATGCTTTCTCAACTGATTCATATCATTAGTAATAAAAACCCCTTCTACCCTTTGGTGATCATAAAGGTTAAACATTGACTGAATAGCCTGTACAGTTAACTTATCGCGTTTCATTAAGTAATATTTAAGACAAAACAAACATATTGCACATAATTGAAGCTTAAAGGTACATATTAAATATAAATTCTAAAACTATCTTTGATGTATTAAAACAAAGATATAATGGGGATTATAAATATCCCCTTTAAACGTATCTTTAAATTGTGCAAAAATGAAAAAAGAAGATTTTGTCTATTCAAATAAATTATACACTCTATATAAAGAGCGTAGTCTTAATAATGAAAATAGCCAAGGTATCCTATATCCGTTTTATTTTTCCGATAAGCTAATTTCGGATAAGAAAGATTTTGGAACAAGTTTTTGCATATACTCGATTTACGAAAACAAAAAGCTCTTAGGACAGATTACTACAAATCAGATCACATTAAATTCAAGTAAGCCAAATAACAAACTTCCAATAATGTACCTTGTCATTAACAACGAGGAGAAATTAATGTGTACAGATTTAATCACAAAGCTTATTGAAAGAATTAAACTTGATTTCGCACATATCAAATACTTCTATTGCTTTAATCATAAAGTAACAAATTTGCATAAAGATTGGAGTTCCACTCCCAGCAGAAGATATAAAAACAACAAAATCAACCTCATAGCGAACAATTGGTAAAATATTTCCAAATATATATACTCTTTTAAAAGAACTTGTTCACTTTCTTTTAGAAGCAAAAGCAGTTAATTAATTAACTGCTTTTTTTTCTTCAAAGTTACAGTTGCTAACTAAGCAAGAGTAACTATACTACATAGCTCTGGGTGGGAGATAAAAGCATCCTACAGCATGGGGAATAGAGTAAATGAAGCAGTGATAAAGTAGAATCTATGTCATCTGTTTTAATTAATCCCAAATTAGGCGATAGAGATATAAACGAAAAGTAATTATACAAAATAGCTCTGAATGATTAAGTGAAGCATACGATAGTATGGTTTTAGAACTAATGAAAAGATATGAACTAGAATTGCTTTGTCGTATTTGGCTAATGCGTAATCCGGGTTAATAGCGATCTGGAAGTTATACCCATAAAAAAAGCCCTTGTTATCACAAGGGCTTCTATATAGCTATTGAAAATAGATTACTTATTATGAGGATATACCTTTAAAGCTTTTGAACAGTTTTCTCTTACCTGAGCCACTAATTCTGGATGTTCATTCAAACTCATTCCAAAAGAAGGAATCATTTCTTTGAACTTAGCTTGCCATTCTGGAGATTCAAATTCATCTTTGAAGCACTTAGAAAGAAGTTTTACCATAATAGAAGTTGCTGTTGAAGCACCTGGAGAAGCACCTAATAATGCTGCTATACTACCATCACCTGCTGCGACAACTTCAGTACCAAACTGCAAGATACCTCTACCTTTAGCATCTTTTTTAATTACTTGTACACGTTGACCTGCTTGTTCCAATGTCCAGTCTTCATCTTTCGCATCAGGAAAGTATTCTCTAAGAGATTCATGTCTTGATTTATTAGATTGTAATACTTCACCAATTAAATAGCGAGTCAAATCCATATTTCTCAATCCAGCTCCTAACATAGGACCTATATTATTAAACTCTAAAGATTTTAGCAAGTCCCAATAAGAACCTTTTTTCAGGAACTTAGTTGAAAAACCAGCATAAGGACCAAACAGCAAGCACTGCTTACCATCAATAAAACGAGTATCTAAGTGTGGTACAGACATTGGTGGCGCACCTACTGAAGCTAATCCATATACTTTAGCTAAGTGTTTTTGAACAATCTCTTGATTGCGACATACCAACCATTCTCCTCCAACAGGGAAACCTCCAAAACCTTTACTTTCTGGAATATCTGCTTTTTGAAGTAATAAAATAGCTCCACCTCCAGCACCTACAAATACAAAATCTGCCGAAACTTCACTCTTACTTCCTGTTTTTCTATCTACTGAAGATACTTGCCACTTTTTACCATTTCTTGTAATATCCTTTACATGAGTATTAAAAGTCACATTTACTCCATCTGTTTCTTCCAAATGTTGAAACATTTGGCGTGTCAAATCACCAAAATTCATATCTGTTCCAAGAGGCATATAAGTAGCAGCATAATTCTCTTTAAGCTCTCTCTTTTCCATTAATAATGGAGCCCATTCCTTGATTTTTTCAGGATTATCTGAAAACTCCATACCGTGGAACAATGGATACTTTTGTAATTCTTCGTAACGTTTTCTCAAGAAATTTACATTATTTTTTCCCCAAACAAAACTCATATGAGGTACAGTATGGATAAAACTCTGTGGATTCTTTAAAACATTTTTATTTAATAGGTATGTCCAAAATTGTCGAGAAACTTCAAACTGCTCAACAATATTGATAGCCTTTGTAGCGTCGATGGTACCATCTGCTCTTTCAGGCGTATAATTTAATTCACAAAACGCAGAGTGTCCTGTTCCAGCATTATTCATTGCATCGGAACTTTCGGCAGCTGTACTGTCGAGACGCTCAATAACCTCTATTTTTAAATTTGGTTTCAGCTCTTTTAATAGGACACCTAGAGTAGCACTCATAATTCCAGCACCTATCAAAACAACATCAGCCTCTGATTTTTGTATACTTGACATTATTATTAATTTAATTTTCTCTACAAAATTACTTCATATTTAGACTAAGAAAGGGTAAAATTTTCTTAAATTATTATAAATCAATTCACTCAAATTATTGATTCATATAATCTTGAAGAATGATTGTGGCAGCAATCTCATCAATCAAGGCTTTGTTTTGCCTTTGTTTTTTCTTAAGACCGCTATCAATCATCGTTTGAAAAGCTATTTTTGAAGTAAAACGCTCATCTATTCTTTCAACAGGCATATTGGGAAACTGCTTGTGAAACTTATCTATAAATTCATTCAATAGTGGGGTTATCTCCGAAGGTTCGTTATTTAAGCGTTTAGGTTCGCCTATAATGACTTTTTCAACTTTCTCCTTGCTGAAGTAATCTTTTAAAAAGTCCATTAATTTACTAGTATCCACTGTTGTTAAACCAGATGCTATAATTTGAAAGTCATCTGTGACAGCAATTCCAGTACGTTTTTTTCCGAAATCAATCGAAAGTAACCTTGCCATTTGTATTTGTATTTTTAATAAATGAATGTTCCGTGTTCCGAGCTAATAGTTAATTGCTTCTTATCAGAAGCTTCAACACGCCCTATAATTTTTGCTTTCACATTAAATGATTCTGAAATGGCTATAATATCATTAGCCACTTCTTGACTTACATACAATTCCATTCTATGCCCACAGTTAAACACTTGATACATTTCGCGCCAATCTGTCTTAGATTGTTCTTGTATAAGTTTAAATAAAGGTGGTACATCAAATAGATTATCTTTTACAATATGTAAATTATCAATAAAATGTAAAATCTTAGTTTGCGCTCCTCCACTACAGTGCACCATACCGTGAATTTGTTCGGCATTGTACTTATTCAAAATAGCTTTGATAATTGGAGCATATGTACGAGTTGGAGATAACACTAACTTACCAGCATCAATTGGCGAATTTTCAACTGCATCCGTTAAATTTACTTTTCCTGAATACACTAATTCTTCAGGCACAGAAGAGTCATAGCTTTCCGGATACTTAGCAGCCAAAGAATGATCAAATACATCATGTCTTGCCGAAGTTAACCCATTACTTCCCATTCCTCCATTATACTGCTTCTCATAGGTTGCTTGACCAAATGATTCTAAACCTACAATAACATCTCCAGCTTTTATATTTGCATTATCTATTACATCACTGCGTTTCATACGCGCAGTCACTGTAGAATCAACGATAATAGTGCGAACTAAATCACCCACATCAGCAGTTTCTCCCCCTGTAGAGTATATAGTAACACCATATTGCTTTAATTCGTTAATTAGCTCCTCCGTTCCATTAATAATAGCAGAAATCACTTCTCCTGATACAAGGTTCTTATTGCGTCCTATCGTACTTGACAACAAAATATTATCTGTTGCACCAACACACAATAGATCATCAATATTCATAATTAATGCATCTTGTGCGATCCCTTTCCAAACAGACAAATCTCCTGTTTCTTTCCAATACATATACGCTAATGAAGATTTTGTTCCAGCTCCATCCGCATGCATTATTAAGCAATAATCACTATCACCCGTTAAGTGATCTGGTATAATCTTACAAAACGCTTTTGGAAATAATCCTTTATCAATGTTCTTTATAGCATTGTGAACATCTTCCTTTTCTGCAGACACTCCCCTTAAAGCGTATCTATTATTTGAACTCATATTTAGTGTGTTGTTGTTTGCGCGCAAATTTAATGCTAATGTTTTTGTAAAACAATGTTATTTTACTCCAAAACACACATTTCTTTTTTTAGGCTCTTTATTTAACAAAAAAAATCCACTATGGTTTATAGTAGATTTTTTTATTTGTTTACTCGACTTAGATTACTTGAAGAACCTCAATCAAAGTATCTATTTCTTCTTTTGTATTTTCATGGCTAAAAGACAATCTTAAACTTGGGCGTTTTAAATCTTCTTCACATAAAAACTGAGACAATACATGTGATGGTTTTTGACTTCCAGATTGGCAAGCACTACCTCTTGACACAGCTATTCCCTTCATATCCAATTGAAACAACATCATAGCTGCTTTCTCTTGCGACAAAGGCAGTAACACGTTCAATATATTGTAAAAACCGACATTATTTCCGTTGAACTTCACATCTGGATACACTTCACTCAAGCGTTCTTTACAATACTCTTTTATCTCACTGATGTGCTTTCTTTCCTCATCTAACAACTCATAAGCCATTTCTAATGCTTTTGCCATCCCAACTACTTGGTGAACACCTTCTGTACCCGCACGCATTCCCTTTTCTTGCTCTCCTCCAAAAATAACGGGTTTCAAAACATTCTTTTTTCTAATAAAAGCAAAACCAATTCCCTTAGGCCCATGAAATTTATGAGCACTTGCCACAATAAAGTCGATAGGCAACTCCTCTAAGTTAATTCGAGTTTTACCAATTGACTGTACTGTATCACAGTGAAACAAAGCCTTGTGTTCAACACATAACGCAGAAACTCTCTTCAAGTCAAGTTCTGTTCCAACTTCATTATTCACGTGCATTAAAGTAACAAGTGTTGGTTGACTTTCATCCTTAAGCAAATCTTCTAACTGATTATAATCTATTTCACTTGTTGGCAATATATTTAAAAACACCACTTCTACACCATACTCTGCACTTAATTGTTTTACCGTATTTAAAACTGCATGGTGTTCTAATTTAGTCGTTATAACTCGCTTAACTCCTAAATCACGCACACATGAACGCAAAATCCAATTGTTTGCTTCTGTACCACATGATGTAAAAATAATTTCTGAAGATGTCGCATTAAACTGTTTTGCGATTACTTTTCGAGCATTCTCTATTAATGATTTTGCATGTCTTCCGATTGCATAAGTAGAAGAAGGATTACCATAATCATTTCTCAACACTTTCACCATTTCTTCGATTACCTCTGGGCGAACGGATGTTGTAGCAGCATTATCAAGATATACTTGTTTCATTATTAGTTGGTTTATTATTTTTCCTAAGTTAGGAAGTATTATATTATTGATTATTTTTTTTCGCGATACGCAAATGTAGTAAATCTCAAAAAAATAGTCCGCTCTATTTTCAAAATTTAAAACTTTGATTCGTCTATATTTACTATTCTATTCTGTCTATTTCTATATTTTGCTCTTTTAAAACTCTTTTGGCGATTAAACCGAAAGCCAAAAGGTAAACAAAACACATCACACATACGATGTATGACTGGTGAATGCCAATTATATCTGCTACTTTGCCTTGAATTGGCGGTATAATTCCCCCACCTAAAATCATCATGATTAAAAAAGACGAACCTTGAGCTGTATACTTGCCAAGTCCCATAATCGAAATATTAAAAATGGCTGGCCATAACACACTGCACGCCAAACCTCCTGCTAAAAATGCATATACAGCTATCATTCCACTGGAGAAAAGTCCAACAATCATCGAAACCAATCCAAACAAACTAAACAATATCATTGTTCGCGCAGATTTATTCTTACTCCAAAACGAGAACAAAACCTGAATAGCAACACAAATACTGTAATAGTATAAATGCTCTATTTCATTTCCAGCCATTTTATTAGCTAACAACACTACGCCATAAGCGACAAAGGGAACCACAATCAAAGCGAATAACCTCTTGCTCTTATCTAAGTTAAAAACGCTCACAGCTCCTGCCCAACGACCGATCATCAAGCTTCCCCAATACATAGATAGATAAGGTGCTATTTCAGAAGATTGGAGAGAACCAAATTCTTCAAGTTTAAGCAATTCGCCCAAATTACTACCAATTCCTACTTCTACTCCTACATATGCAAAAATACCTAACATTCCCAGCAATAGCTGCGGATATTGCATTGCTCCCCATCCCTCTTTACTTTTTCTACTTTTAAAATAAGCCAATAAAACACTTCCGGAGATCACTAACAATACGCCAGATAATAGCATAATACGCTTATTCTCTATAGGTTCTTTGAGTTCGACAATTTGATTGTGCAATCTATCCAACTGCTCACTTACTGCTTCTACAGATAGCTGTTCACTCTCCGCCTTGGACGCTATCTCTTTATACTCCAACTCTAAACTTTCAACTTTCAAAAAATCTTCGCTATTATAAGAACTAAACACCGGAATAAACAACGCTATTAATAAAGCAGTCATTACCAGTAATAATCGAATAGCTTTCTTTGCTGGCTCAATCTTCTCATTGCTTATTCCCTCGGGAATTTTCTTAGAAAAGTAAAACATTGCAGCAGCGAGTAAGAATAAACCACCTACAGCGGCATATAAAAACACCATCTTATCCAAACTCAAATGTTGAATTTGATCATCTGTCAAGCTCTTAGTTGTCCCAAACAGCGCATACGCCATTAAAAGTGGACCTATAGTCGTCCCCAATGAATTAATACCACCTCCTAAACTCACTCTACTTGTACCTGTTTTGGGATCACCTAAAGCAATAGCCAAAGGATTTGCTGCAATCTGCTGTAGGGAAAAACCCAATGCCACAACAAAAAGTCCTACTAACAAAGCAACATATACACTTACCTCAACAGCCCAAATCATCGCCGCAGCCCCTATGGTTGAGAATAAAAGTCCATATACAATAGATCGCTTAAACCCCCAACTACTTACAACATCTTTCTGTCTATAAGAGCTGATTAAAAACAATATTAAAGCCCCAAGATAATAAGCTGTATAAAATGAGAAATCAATCAATTGAGATTGAAACTGATCTAAGTGAAAAAAGGCTTTACAAAAGGGTATAAAAATGCTATTACCCGCTGCAAAAAATCCCCAAAAGAAAAAAACTGTAACTAAAGTGTACAGCGCAGGATAATTTGTTTTGATAGAAGATGAGCTCATAAGGCACAATGTATTTACATTAAATTTAACATTTTCAAAGATAACTAAATATGCTATTAAACACTTAAAAATGATGTTATATACAAAGAAAAAACTATTTTTGCTCTTTATGATTCATTAGACCATATTATGAAAAAAATTATTTGTGCACTAAGCTTAATATCTCTAACATTTTTAAGCTCTTGCGATGATGGAGATGTTGTATACAAGGACATAGACTTCAGCAAAAACACCACTGTAAGTAAATGTACTAATATTGGTGCCGAAAAAATATATTACAAGATTCAAGAAACTGAAGCGCTGATTATGATTCTTGACACGAATACTATTATGTCAGATCCAGGACAGAGATTAGTCGATGTAAATATTGATGGTACTTCTACTTCATTAGAATACAGAAAATACAGTGCTAAACTTGACCAATCTAACATTTGCAATATCCCTGCTCCCGCATTTCCAAATGTCACGCAGAGTATTCCGACTTCACCAGGAGGTACAGTTAGAATTGAGCGCATGATTCACGTCAAAAACAACGAATCGAGTACAAGCAATACGACTACACTTACCTATCAGTATTCCTTTACGCTTTTGAACATTAACTTTGTAGATGCAAACACGAATATCAAGTATGATAAAATGTATTTTGGAACGAATACCTATGAAAATAGAACTCTTTCTTTCAATTTCAACAACAGTGATAATTCGCTGAAGAACATCAATACATGTAATGATCAATATATTGGTTTATCAGATAGAGAAGCTATTATTTTAGACCTTAAACCGGAAGATTTCCCTACTGACGAAACAGTTAAAACCATTGACTTAAACGAAAATAGAAAAGTAAGTTTTAAACATTACAAAAGAGCTGGTATCAATATTGATCAAGTATGTAAATACAAAGGAGATATACCAGGATCAAGTGAGGCCAATACCAATACATTATTGGAACTATGGGTTGCAAGGAACGGTAAAATACAAATTGAATCACGCTGGACAAACCCTGTTGAAGGAGAAAGAAAACTCGTACACAAAGTATCTGTTGTCGATATCCTTTTACAAAAAGACCAATACGAAGACATACAAGTGATGAAAAGCTTTGATGTTGGACAAGTTGAAGAACAATAATTTATCCGATAAGACTATACTTTTTTCAAATAACATTGCATAGTGAAGAGATAGTACATCGATAACGGTCAAATATTAAAAATCTGTTTTGGAGTCATCCCAAACAGATTTTTTTATTTCCTCATCTTACTTGTATTCCCTTTACTTAATTACACTTTAAAGTAAATTCACTTTGTTATTCGATCCATGCAAAGTAGCACAGAGCAATAAAACCAAAAGACAAGCAGTAACTTATTTAAAAACAACACCTTATTTCTAAAAAAGGTAAATACTGGAAATAGTCAGTAAGTTTTCTGTCTAAAAACGGAGTACATACTTTCTCAAAATCAATTCTGATTTTAGAAAATAAAAAATTACTTTTGCAAAAAAACAAAACATGAACATCAAGCTAATCGCTATAGGAAAGACAGATAGTAAACCTCTACAAATATTGATTGACGAATATACCAAAAGACTGTCTTTTTATATCAAGTTTGATTTAGAAATTATCCCTGACATTAAGAATGTAAAAAACTTATCTGAAGCCCAACAAAAACAAAAAGAAGGTGAGTTGATTTTATCTAAGATATCTCCTACAGATTACTTAGTATTATTGGACGAGAATGGAAAGGAATTTTCCAGTATGGGATTCTCTGAGGAATTGCAAAAAAGAATGAATACAGGAATCAAAACTTTAGTTTTTGTCATAGGAGGGCCTTATGGGTTTTCAGAAAGCGTATACGCAAGTGCAAAGGGAAAAATCTCCCTCTCGCGTATGACTTTTTCACATCAAATGATTCGCTTATTTATCATTGAGCAAATTTATCGAGGTTTTACGATTTTGAAAAATGAACCTTATCACCATCAGTAAGCTTACTATTTAATCACCTCCATTTGGCGCTCACTTAGTGCTTACTAACCCCTTGTGACGCTTTAAAACTAACGGGGATTGGATATCTCAATACTGCTTTTTGCCCGTTCAAATAGCGTGGATAAGTAAACAAATCCATGTCTAATTGAAAGAACAAACTTTTATAAGCTGTTTGGATTAATTCGATTTTCTCTTTTGATATCCCATAAGGTACTAAGTCACTAAAGTACAGATTCTTCTTTTTGGAAACAGGGTCTATTGTAAAAACCATTACCAGTGGAGTATCTTGTTTAAACGCAATTTCTTTCAGAATACGTTGCTCCGTAAGCTTCAAAAGAAAAGCAACACTTTGTGCTAAATCCATTGACTCAAAAAAATCTTCTTCGGTATCTAAACAGCCTGAAGTTTTACTTAATAACTTACCTGTTGAATCATAACAAGAGATTACACTCTTGCTATCGCCTATCTCGTAGTAACTCATCCATCCGTTCTCTAAATACGTGCTTGTCTTTATTGTAAATAGACTGTTTTTTCCATAGCCATTCGTATATACACTCTTAGAACTCATATTTACGCGATTAGACGAACCTTCAATCTCTTTACTATAGACAATTCGATTGATAATAAACTTATCCTTTTCTTTTTTTGTAGAATAGACAACCTTATTGGTCCATGGATCCTTATCCGAAACAGGTATAACAGCTTGATAATATTTAGTAATCGTGGTATCTATGCTTTTCATTCGCAATTCTGTCATGATATCACTGCCATTGTATCCTTTTGCATATTCAATATACACCTGAGCAGCATTTCCTCTTTGCGCATGCACCCCCACCCCGACTAAAACAAATGAAAATAAGCTCAACAATTTACAAATACTCATACTTTTAATGCTTATGCATATTTCTATAACGATTTTTGCAATCGATTATTACAAATCACTTTTTAAAAATTGCACATAAAAACACAAAGAGACACAATACATAGTTGCGTCTCTTAATATTCAATTATTCAATAGTTTAATATACTAAATCACTTTGTTGGAATTTAGCGCTAATTTCTTTTTCCTCTAATAATACGCGAACTTGAAGATAAGTTTCAAAGCTAAGTTCTTTATTAAAACCCAGTTGAATACTATCTCGTTGTTGAATAGAAGTCATCAATTCTTCTCTATTCATTTTATTTCCTTCGAAGATAAAATCATTTGCACCCTCAACGTAAACAACATTTTCTAATGCTGTTGGACCAGTAAATGCGAAATTTATATCTTTAAATGGAAACCAAGCTCTGTTCTTGTGTAGAGAATCGACATAGATGTAGAATACGCCTTTCTCATCACTGTGCATATTTTCTTGATCATACTTGTGATCCTTAACCTTTTTTACCATCTTAGCTACATCTAAGAGATTGAGTTCTCGCTCAATAGCAAATAAATAATTTGTACCTGCAATTCTATTAGTTTCATTCAAATAAGCACCTTTTGTATCTTCGTCATACTCTATATAAATATAGGAATGATCATCTACACCTTCCAGAACAGTATGTGAAGCCCTTGTAAGCAACATTTGTTTTCTATTACAACTCCCCAAAACTAACAAAGCTGGAAGTAAGAATAACAGTAATTTTTTCATATAGCTAATTGTTTTAATATTTCTCTGCTCTCTACTGCTTCTTTTACATCGTGCACACGCAAGATTTTTGCACCTTTTTGCAAAGCAATTGTGTTCAAAACCGTTGTACCATTCAGTGCTTCAGAAGGAGAGGATTCTAATAATTTATAGATCATTGACTTTCTAGAAATCCCTACTAAAATAGGCAATTCAAAAACATCAAACAACTCTAATTTTGCCATCAACTCATAATTTTGAGGCAAGGTCTTTGCGAAGCCAAATCCCGGATCTAAAATAATATCATTGATCTTACATTCTCTTGCTTTGGCGATTCGCTCTGCGAAATAAGATCTAATATCTTTTACAAGATCCTCATACGACGTTAGTGATTGCATGGTTTGTGGATTACCTCTCATATGCATCATAATGTAAGGAACTCTTAACTCACCCACCACCTTCATCATTTGTTCATCTAAGAATCCTGCAGCAATATCATTGATAATGGCAGCTCCTGCTACAACACTCTCTTTTGCCACTTTAGCTCTAAAAGTATCGATAGATAAATACAGTTTAGGAAATTCTCTCAATAAGAGATCAATAACAGGAATAAGCCGACTAATCTCCTCGTATTCACTTAAGTAATCTGCACTTGGTTTACTCGAATAAGCTCCAATATCGATAAAATCAGCACCTTCTTTAATCATTTTTTCAGCTTGTTTAAGAAAAGCTGAATCTGTCTTATACTTTCCTCCATCAAAGAAAGAATTGGGAGTTACATTTAATATTCCCATAATCTTTGGAGAGGATAAATCGATGATTTCTCCTTTACAATTAATTGTCATTGTGTATTGTAACTAACTTTTTAGTAATTTTATGTGAATATTTAGTCCAAATTACAATTTTATACTTTCAAAGAGGAGGTATAATTAGTATTTTTGGAAAAATATAATACAAATATAATCCAAATGAATACGACTTCTGACCAATTTGACCAAGTAATTGCGATATGCAAAGATTTATATACAAAAAAGATGACAGATTATGGATGTGCATGGAGAATAATGCGCTTACCTTCACTAACTGACCAAATCTATATCAAAGCACAACGCATAAGAAGTATTCAAGAAAATGAAGTCCGCAAAGTAGATGAAGGTGAAATACCTGAGTTTATTGGGATTATTAATTACTGTATTATGGCACTAATCAACCTTGAAAAAGGCGTAGCAAATCTACCTGATTTAACTGCAGAAGAAGCCATCTCATTATATGACAAACAAGTTGCAATTTGCAAGGCTTTAATGGAAAACAAAAACCACGATTATGGCGAAGCTTGGAGAGATCTAAGAGTGAGCTCTTTAACGGATTTGATCTTACAGAAACTCTTACGTGTCAAATCAATTGAAGGAAACAAAGGAAAAACAATTGTTTCTGAAGGAATAGATGCCAACTATCATGATATGTTGAACTACTCTGTATTTGCTTTAATTCACTTAGACCTTGTCAACACTAAATAATACAAACCTTACCACAAAATAAATTGTTATGAAAGTACTAACTCAATTATCGCGACTTTTTGTAGGAGTCTTATTTATACTCTCCGGATTAGTAAAATTAAATGACCCTTCGGGGTTCTCTTTTAAGCTGGAGGAGTACTTTTCTACAGAAGTATTAGACCTTCCTTTTCTAATACCTTATGCTTTAGCATTAGCCGTTATAATCGTCATTGCAGAAGTTTTATTAGGTGCCGCTCTATTAATTGGCTATAAGCGAAAATTGACACTATGGTCACTTTTCTTAATGATTCTATTTTTCACATTCTTGACGTTCTATTCTGCTTTTTTCAACAAAGTGACTGACTGTGGATGTTTTGGTGATGCTGTTCCCCTTACCCCTTGGGGATCGTTTACAAAGGATATTATACTACTGATATTCATTCTAATCCTTTTAAAAGGAGGAGAATATATCACCCCTCTCTTTAAGCGCTCTACTAACAATATCATAATGCTCGTTGTTCTTTTACTGTGTTCTTTTATGGGATATTGGGTATTGAACCACTTGCCGTTGAAAGACTTTAGAGCATACAAAGTAGGTACAGATATTATGAAAGGGATGGAAATACCTGAAGATGCGCCAAGAGCTAAATATGAAATGAACTTTTATTACGAAGTAGATGGTGAAGAAAAGAAATTTACAGATAAGGAGTTAGGCAATATTCCTGAAGGTTCTAAGTTTATCCGCAGAGAAGATTTCCAAATTTCAGCAGGCTACATTCCCCCAATTCACGACTTTAGTATGGATAAGGACGGAGAAGATCACACAGCTGAATTAATGGCAGAACCTAAATTGGTGTTAATTATCAGTTATGACTTAGATAAAGCAGATACTGAAGGATTAAAACACATGAAAGACTTTGCCAATAAAGCAATTGTCAATAATTATAAAGTAATTGGTATGACTGCTTCTTCTCAAGAGAAAATTGACAAGACTATAAAGGATTTCCAATTGCCTTTTGAGTATTATACATGCGACGGAACAACTCTAAAAACAATTGAAAGAGCAAACCCAAGTATAGTAGTATTAAACAAAGGTGTTATCGTTGAGAAAAAACACTGGAATGATAGAAAAAATGTCAACTTATAATAACAGTTTTCCTTGTTAAGTTATTTTATAAAAAAAATTATATATGCAATGGCTACCCTATTTGGGGTAGTCACTGTTGTTTTTTTACTATTCAATATTCTGCCTGGCGATCCGGCCAGAATGATGTTAGACCAAAACGAAAACCCTGAACAACTGTTAGCTGTTAAGAAAAAATATGGATTTGATAAGTCACTCACAACACAATATTTATTGTACTTAAATGACCTATCTCCTATTTCGCTTCACAGTACTACCGAAGGAGATTTCACTTATGACAATGGCAAATACACCAGTATGCAGATTATGCGTACCAAAGAGATTGCTCTGAAAATAAAGTTTCCTTATCTGAGAGAAAGCTTCCAAAAAACAGACAAAAAAGTAAGTACAATTATCGGAGAAACACTGCCAAACACAGTTATATTATCGTTTTTAGCCATTAGTCTTGCCCTTTTTGCAGGTGTATTATTAGGTGTTATTTCTGCACTTTTTAAAAACACTTGGGTGGATCGATTGATTGCATTAGTAAGTACATTTGGCATGAGTTTACCTTCTTTTTTTAGCGCAATACTATTTGCCTGGATATTTGGCTTCATCCTCCATGAATACACAGGACTGCCAATGATAGGTAGTCTATATGAAATAGATGACTTTGGAGAAGGAAAAACCCTTGCCTTAAAGAATTGCATACTCCCAGCTATCGTATTAGGAATAAGACCCTTGGCTGTAGTTACTCAATTAATGAGAAACTCCCTATTGGAAACACTAAATCAAGATTACATTCGAACAGCCAAAGCCAAAGGATTGCCAATGTCTAAGATAATTAAACGACACGCAATCCGAAACTCTCTTAACCCAGTTGTAACAACACTCTCAGGATGGTTTGCTTCAATGCTTGCAGGAGCAGTCTTTGTAGAATATATATTTGGCTGGAATGGCCTGGGAAAAGAAATTGTCCAAGCCTTAAACACCCTTGACTTACCTGTGATTATGGGAGCTGTTTTAATTATCGCAAGTACTTTCGTAATCATAACAATTTTAGTAGATTTGATATACGCTTATTTAGACCCAAGAATTAAGTTAAACTAATATATTTTATTAATGAAAAAACTTCTTTTCACAATAGCCTTGGTTGCTTTCGCATTTACTGCGTGTAATCAAAAAAACAACAATACAGAAACACCCCAAACTGAAGTTTCTGCTAAGCAAGAAGAAACACAAGAGATAAAGAAAGACAATACAACTTTTGCTACAAGAGCATTAGAACAAGATTTTATCGATTTAGAAGGCAATACAATCACTTTAGAACAAATCTTAGCTAAGTATAAAGGAAAAGCTATATTAATCGATATCTGGGCTGCATGGTGCCCTGATTGTATTAAAGCAATTCCTGCCTTAAAAGAAATTAAAGCAGAATACACGGAAACTGTTTTTGTAAATCTATCTTTGGACAAAACAGAACAAGCTTGGAAAGAAGCTATCGAAAAATACGGAATCGACGGTGAACAATACTTCTCTACAGAAGGAAAGGGAATGAAAGGTGATTTTGGAAAATCACTTGATCTCAATTGGATACCAAGGTATATAGTAGTAGACAAAGAATCAAAGATCGCGCTTTACAATGCGACTGAAAAAAGCTTTGACGAAATAAAAGAAACATTAAAAAAAATACAGTAATTATGAGACATGCTATCGTTGCCGGAAACTGGAAAATGCATAAAACTTATGCAGAAACACATAAACTTTTGGATGAGTTAATCGAAAAGTTACCAGCTGGAAAAGAAGTTGAAGTTATTGTTGCTCCAACGTTTACTAATTTAGGTAGTGCTGTTGCTCACCTTGAAGGAACAAATATTCAAGTTGCAGCACAAAACATGCACCAAGCTGAAGGAGGTGCATTTACTGGGGAAATATCTGCTCAAATGCTAAAAAGTGTAGGAGTAGATATCGTAATCTTAGGACACTCTGAGAGAAGACAGTATTTTCATGAAACTGATGCTATCTTAGCTGATAAGGTTAATACAGCTTTAAGACACGATATGCGCGTAATCTACTGTATCGGAGAAGAATTAAAAGACAGAGAAAGTAAACAATACTTGAATGTAATTTTTAATCAACTCAAAGATGGGCTTTTCCATTTGTCAAAAGAACAATGGAAGAATATTGTCATTGCTTATGAGCCTGTATGGGCTATTGGTACAGGTATGACAGCATCTCCTGATCAAGCGCAAGAAATACACGCTTTTATTCGTCAAGAAATTGAAAGAAAATACGATAAAACAGTAGCTGAAAACACTTCAATTTTATATGGAGGAAGTGTTAAGGCATCAAATGCTAAAGAGATATTTTCCAAACCAGATGTAGATGGTGGACTTATAGGAGGAGCTGCTTTAATTGCAGACGATTTCTGTACAATAGTAGAATGTTGCTAATACAGCATTAATTAAAATAGAAAAGGGCATTTTTATAAATTAAAAATGCCCTTTTTAAATATATGCTTATCTTGGGTTTTGCTTGATGTAAATTTGAGTTGCACCTAAGCCATACTTTTGATAATTTGCATCTTCTGCTACCACTTCTGGATATCGACTAAACAGGTACTCTAACTCTGCTTTTAATATCCCCTCACCTACACCGTGAATAAAGACGATTCTCGGTATTCTATTTCGAATAGCGAACTCTAACTGCCCTCTTGCAGCATCTAACTGCAGTGTTAACATATCGTACTTTTCTAAACGAGCGTAATCTTTAGTCAATTTTTCGATGTGCAAATCTACTTCGAGTACAAATTCATCTTTTCGAGATCGCTTTTCTTTCGTAAAAGAACGCTTTTTAGGACCTACCTTGTCTTGTAAGGCATCTTCTATCATTCCTCTACTCGTTGCTGAACTTATTTCATCAACTGCTTCGCGGTTGACCTTTAAGAGTTCTCTCTCACTATAGTTCAATACAAAACCATCTTTTGTCTCAATGGTAATTAAATCTCCCTGAACCTTTATCACTGTACCTTCTTCATTCTCATCAAGAACATGTACATAATCTCCTTTATTTAGCATCCTTTTGATCTTCTTTATCTAATTCAATCAAATCTTTTTTAATTCCAGTATTAAACTCTCTTTCAGCAGGACTTTCGATAGTTGAATTACTTGCTGTCCTACGAGTTAAACGCGACATTGCAGCAAAAAACAAAATCACTGCCACTATTTGTATCCATACATTAGGTTGCTCTTTTGTCTGCTCAAAAAATGCCCATCCCATAACCCCTAAGGTTACAACAACAAAAATAATCTTCATTACTCTCTTCATACACCAATCGTATTTATGGAGCCAATCGCTCAATCTTCCAGTCTAATTCATCCTCAGTCAAAGTATAGCGTATTCTATCGTGTAGACGATTTGGTCTACCTTGCCAAAACTCAATAGAAATTGGCTTCACTACAAACCCTCCCCAATTACTTGGTCGTTTGATTCCCTGTAGGGCAACCTCTTTCTCTACACGCTCCATTTCTCTTTCCAAAACTTCGTGAGAAGAAATCACTTCACTTTGATTAGATACAATCGCACCAATACGACTTCCTAAAGGACGAGAATCAAAGTAATTGTCTGACTGAATATCAGAAGCTTTAGTAGCTATACCTTTTATAATAACTTGTCTTTCCATAGAAGCCCAGAAAAAAGACAAACATATATGTGGATTAGCCAAGATCGCTTTGCCTTTTTCTGAATTGTAATTCGTATAAAAAACAAAACCATTCTCGTCATAAGACTTTAGCAGAACAACCCTTGACTTTGGAAAACCATCTAAGCCAATCGAAGAAACAGTCATCGCATTTACCTCGTCTACTCCACCAAAGTCTTCCACTTCGCAAAACCACTTGCGGAATTGCATCATTGGATTCTCATCTATTGTACTTTCTAAAAGCACATTTTTTTCATATGATTTTCTATAATCTTTTAAATCACTCATAAGTAAATACATTTATAAGTTAAAAACAGCTCCATCATCACCATTTAGAATATTGCCTTTAAAGACAGTTTCTGCTTCTTTCTTAAAGAGTGTAATGTCACTATAACGCGTAGAATAATGCCCTAATATCAAAGTTCCTGCATTAGCCAGTGTAGCAATCTTAGCTGCTTCCTTAGCGGTACAATGCTTGGTTTTCTCCGTATAATGCTCTTCTGAATCTAAAAAAGTACTCTCGTGATACAACACTTTTACATCCTTGATGATAGGTACTATCTGCTCTGAATAACAAGTATCTGAACAAAAAGCATAACTCTCAGTTGGATCCGGATCATAGGTTATATCGCTATTTTTCACTACTGTACCATCTTCTAAAGTAATATCTCCACCATTTTTTATTTTTTGATAGTAACATCTATCAATGCCCAAATCCTCAATGGCACCAATTCTCAGACGACGATCACCTGGTTTTGATTCAAACAAGTAACCATTGGTATACACGCGATGATCTAATGGAATCGTCCTTACAACTACTTTATCATCTTCAAAAACGACTTCACTTTCCTTACTGGTCAATTCATGGAAGAACAATTTGTATCCCGTAAAAGAATTTGACAAGCGAAGTTGTAACAGTATCACCTCTTTTATCCCCTTTGGTCCATAAATATGTAGATCTGCCTGTCTATTAAGCAACATAAAAGTGGAAACAAGCCCTATCAATCCGTAAAAGTGATCCCCGTGCAAATGGGATATAAAAATATGATTAATACGCTGAAACTTAAGCTTTCTGCGTCTTAGCTGTACTTGAGTTCCTTCACCTGCATCTATCAAAAACATATGCCCATTCATCTCTAAAACTTGAGAAGTAGGATTTGTTATTGTTCGAGGAGTAGCTGCATAACAGCCTAATATGGTAAGTTTCAATATATTGTGTTTTTACTATTTCAGGTTGTAATTTACAAAAATAGCCCACAGATTACAAAAAGAAAAGGCTTAATTACTTAAGCCTTTTCATATATTATTTACTTTATTTAGAATCCTAAATCTCTTTGAATTTCGTCCATTTCAATTAAGTCATGTGCCTCTTGTAGTGTACGCACAACTATTAAATCTCCATCAAAATCATTAAAATCAATATCAGGTACTACAATGACGAATGATTTATTAGCCTCTTCCATATGTGAGATTGCTAAATCCTCAAATAAAACTAAAGATTCCTCCTCTACAATATCCTTATTATGACTCAAATCAATAATTATATTCGCTTTTTTAAAACTATCACTGTACTGCGCTTCCACCTTCTTGACAAACTCCTCTATTGTTACTTCATTACTTGAAACAATGATAGTATGACCTTTTTCTTTTAATTTCATAGTATAAGTCTTAATTTGATTTAGCTAATATAAAACGAATATAAATACTATCATATAGTAGAGCAAAAATATCTTCATTAATCACAATCGCAGAGGTAACCTATAGATGCTTATCACGATGTAGTAACAAATAACGATGTTTATCAATAGAGTAAAATATTTGATTTATATCATTCATAGATATACAGACAGTCCATAGATAGTATTTTTTACTCCTCTCAAAATGAACTATAAGAATAGCTAAAAAAGTAGATTAAAGCAGCTCAAATCAGTTCTTAAACCCAATAAAATCAATACTTCATAGAGATTTATAGAACCTTTGTTCGGAGATTCTTCGGAAGATGTTCGAAAAACAAGGCTTTTTCCGAAGAGATACCGAACAAACACCGAGAAAAAGCCCAAAAACACAGGGATTACAGGGTACGAACTTTTAATAATCATCAAAAAAAAGAATGCAAAATGCGAAGAATAGATTTGCTTTAAAATGGTGTTTTTTACAAAACAAAAAGAAGGTTATGTACTTTGATTCGTTTACTTCTCAAACCAATTAAACCAATCAAAATAATTGACTAACAATGAAGTACAACACAAATATACATTTTTATTATTATTTACTGCTGAATAATCTTTAAACCAATTCACAAGTATTCACAACCGACCAAGTAAGTAGATGACACAACTGGGGATACGCAAGAAACCCTTTATTCGATACAGTGATAAAACCTACTTGATCATGACCTAAGCGTGCTAATTCACAGAGAAAATCTAAACTTTCTATAGCATTTGCATGGGCCAACTCCTCTACTCATTCGTTTATCCGTCAATCACAAATTACCCTACGCAAAGACACTGATCCCTAAGCTCGTGTTTCCCCCTTACATCTTCTATAATTTGACCTAATATAGTGTTACACCTCTTTTCTAATCCAAGCGAAAGCACTTCAGCTTAAAGAAATGGAACGATGATTACCGTACCACTTTTAGCCGCCCGTACAATTAGATTTGTTTCTTACAATATCGCTCTTACTCTTCCTTCAAAACCGAATAATAAGACTCAACACTCCTTCATAGCAAATAGACAGGAAAGGTTTTCGTATGACATGCCTTATTCTTATTTCTTTTGTCCAAAAGGACTTGTTCTATCTTCTGAGAATACGTGACGTCGGAGATAAGTAATAAAGACAAAAGTTGCCATATTACTTTTGACGAAATATACTTCGAGAATGATAAGTTTAATAGGTTAACCATACCCCTACCAAATAATAAAATATAGAAAAACACGGCATACAGCACAGTGAATATTGTGCTGTATGCCGTGCTCTATAGGTATAAAATAAGCCAACAAAATGGCTGGCTTTAATTATTTAATTTTTGATGC
>NZ_WSPP01000142.1:0-1843 GCF_009767705.1 Myroides sp. LoEW2-1
ACAGGTAAGCTGTGTAAGGTCACAGAACCTACGGATAGTATCACGACATGGTTGTACGAAGTAAATTCTTTTGTACCTTGTGGTAAGATTAAGGATGGGGAGCACTTTAGTATTGTGAGTAACTATCTCGGTACACCGGAGTATATGTATAGCTCAGAAGGGGAGCTAGTCTGGCATGGTGTCTTAGATATCTATGGTCGTATCGATATGAAGGTAGGTAAGCGGATGGACTGTCCGTTTCGATATCAGGGACAGTATGATGATCTGGAGAGTGGTCTATACTATAACCGCTTTAGGTATTATAATCCTGATATGGGGATGTATGTTAGTCAGGATCCTATTGGGTTAAATAGCCGTAACTATAATCTATATAGTTATGTTAGAGATACTAATCGAATAACAGGCCCTTTTGGTCTAGATTGGGTTTATATCTTAGAAGATAGCAAAGGGAAACCATATTATGTTGGTCGCGCAGGAGATGACATGAGCCTGATGGATGTAGCTAGAAGGCACAATGCAACAGAAGGAACTATAGATGGAGCACGTTTCGGGGAAGGTGATACCTTGAAGAGAAAAACAGACTTTGATATTAAGCCTGACCCTGTTAGAGGTTTAGAACAAATCGGTATTGACGATACAGGTGGAAAAATAGGTAGAAGTCAAGAGTTTAGACGAGGTAATAATATCGATGGTATCTCAGAAAGAAAGCGAAAGAAAGCGGATGGTAAGAAAAGAATGAAACAAGGTAGAGAGTTCCTAAATAAAGAAAATGTAAAGAAAGTAACTGAACTTCCTACTCTTGAAGAATTAACATTCGATGAATTTGACAAAAAAAGAAAACACAAACATTAGGAATATGAAGAATGAAATAGATAAAAAAGCATATAAAATATTGGATAAATATGCCTTTGAAGATGATACCTCTCTGTGGAGACATGATGACATTAATTACGCTATCACTAAAGGGTATTGGTTAACAGAACCTAAAGAAGACTCTATTCCCCATAGTGATTTTATTAAATTATTAGCTCGTGTACATGTAGAGATGAATAAACAAAAATGTACTAATCTATTCTTAAGAAGCCTGACTCTGAGCCGACCTGACTATCGTGTAGGTCTTGGGGTAATGGCTATAATGAAGACCTTTCCAACACATACATTCTATAATAAAGAACACAATTTAGAAGAGGAAGAATATGATAAAGTAAAATATGTAACAACTCCCTGTTCTATCTGCAATGACTATATGTACCAACCTAGCTCATTAAATAGTTCATTACTTTATTTAATGTATCTAGGGGGAGGAAAGAGTCTTGACTTAACAAACCTTTATGTAGGCATGCTTATAGATAAACGCTTAGAAGAGGAGACACCAACTGATGAAGATATAGAACGATTCTCAGCAATCTTAGATCTCGTTCTTTCTAGTGAACAGAAGGATACACCTACGATTTTAAGAAAAAGATTAACCAAGAGTAGACTACTTCATAAAGAACAAACAGATCAGGTTCAATCTTTCTTGGGACTACTAGGGTACTGTGGAATACTTCACAGTGATAAACATCTAGGAGCATTTTATGAATATAGACAGCTAGGTTGCCCTCCACACAAAACACATAATTCAGACTGGTCTTACCCAGTTGATTTCTGGTTAGGAGAATATGGTATCGATAAAGTTGCTTTTAAGTATTGGTTCGGAGAGTATAAAGGATTGGAAAAATATTGGAAATGATGAAAAGGACGTATGCACCCGAGCAAGTACATCTTGTGAGATATAATTATTCTTCTACAACGTTTGAGTTTAATGTTTTATAGTTATGAGGATATAAATCTGTAATGTTCT
>NZ_WSPP01000143.1:0-9968 GCF_009767705.1 Myroides sp. LoEW2-1
GGTCCAATAGAGATGCAGGATCCATTGCAAGAGGATTATTATACCAAATTAAATAATAATAAGGATATTTTATATTTAGGAAAACAATTAGATGTTAGACCTTTATATGCATTGGCTGATTCATTAGTCTTATACTCTTATAGGGAAGGTTTTGGAAATGTAGTTATTGAATCTGCTAGTTTTGGAGTACCAACAATTGTAGCAGATATACCTGGGTTAAGAGATACTACGGTTCATATGGAGACTGGATTACTTATTAAACCTAGGAGCGTAGAAAGCTTAACGGAAGCACTAATGTATTTATATAAGAATAGACCACAAGCTAAAATAATGGGTGAAAAAGGAAAAGATAGAATTCATGCTTTTTTTACTAACGAAATAGTATGGTCTGCACAACTTAATTTATACAAAGAATTATGCGAATAACAATCACAGGTGCTTCAGGCTTCGTTGGTCAGAATTTAGTCCCCTATTTAAAGGATAAAAATTATAGTGTTAGAATATTATCTGTTAGAAATGACAGTTGGAAATCCCAAGATGTGATGGATACAGGTGTATTCATTCACTTAGCAGGAAAAGCACATGATACAGCGAACACTTCTAGTGCTGAAGAATACTTTAAAGTAAATAGAGATTTAACCATAGAACTGTTTAATCACTTCCTAAAGAGTGAGGCTAAGGATTTCATTTATTTTAGCTCTGTAAAGGCTGTGGCAGATACAGTAGAAGGTATTTTAACAGAAGAGGTAGAGGCTAAGCCATTTACTCCTTATGGACAATCGAAGTATGAAGCAGAACAGTATCTATTAAATACACAGTTGCCTGAAGGAAAACGAGTGTTTATTATTCGTCCTTGTATGATACACGGACCTGGTAATAAAGGTAATCTTAATTTATTGTATAAGGTAGTGGAGAAGGGGATTCCTTGGCCATTGGCTTCTTTTGAGAATCATCGTTCGTTTTTGTCTATCGATAATCTGTGTTACTTAGTAGATCAAATGATGAATAATCCTAATGTTTTGTCTGGAGTATATAATTTTGCAGATGATAAAGCTTTGTCAACTAATGAACTTGTAACTTTATTGGCAAGAGTATCTAATAAGAAACCTAAGCTATGGCATATCTCTAAAGGATTTATGAATGGAGTAGCTGCAATAGGAGATAAGATTAAATTACCTCTTAATAGTGAACGTTTAAAAAAGCTAACGGAAAATTATATGGTTTCTAATAATAAGATAAAGCGTGCTTTAGAGGTCAAGGAGCTACCCGTAAGTGCAGAGGAAGGATTGGAGAAGACGATTAGGTCTTTTAAAGAGAAGTAATCTTAAGTAGAAAACTGGGAACCGATTAAAAAAGAAAATAATGGAATACATCATAGTTTTAGCGATATTATTTATTGCAGAGTTAGTGTACTTTAAGGTTGCTGATAAGTACAATATTATAGATAAGCCTAATGAGCGTAGTTCACATACTCAAATCACCCTTAGAGGTGGAGGTGTGGTGTTTTACTTCGGTGCATTGGCTTATTTTGTTTATTCAGGTTTTGAATATCCTTATTTTATCATTGGATTAACAGCTATAACATTGATTAGTTTCTTGGATGATATTTTTACGTTGTCTAATAAGATACGATTGTTGATTCATTTGCTTTCGGTCCTGTTGATGTTTTATCAATGGAATCTGTTTGAGCTTTCGTGGTTATGGATTTTACCAGCTTTAGTTGGGGTAATTGGAACCATCAATGCGTATAACTTTATGGATGGAATCAATGGGATTACAGCATGGTATAGTATTGTCGTATTGGGACTATTAGCCTTAGTAAACCACAGTGTTGGTTTTATAGCGATGGATTTAATCATATTTGCCCTATTAGGAGCTGTTGTATTTGCTTTCTTTAACTTTAGAAATAAGGCTAAGGCTTTTGCAGGAGATGTAGGAAGTGTAAGTATGGCTTTTATCGTGGTGTTTTTACTGGGACAATTAATTATCACTACAGGGAACTTTGTTTATATCCTTTTCTTATCTGTATATGGTATAGATACGGTATGGACAATTATTCGTCGTGCCTTGAATAAAGAGAATATCTTTCAAGCACACCGCACTCACCTTTATCAATATTTAGCTAATGAAGCAAAGGTCAATAAGCTTTTTGTTTCTTTTGGTTACGGGGTATTGCAGTTTGTAATCGGTTACGGTGTGATTGACATGACTGATCAAGACGGGATGACGCAAATAGTGTTTGCAGTGTCGTTATTGGTGGTGATGAGTGTGGTGTATTTGGTTTTGAAAAGGAGAATAGTGGATCGCTTTGCTTAACGGGGAACTGATCACTAGATTTTCTGATAATCAATATAAAAATTAGTAATGACAATGAGCTTGTGTATATAAGAAAAACTCGCCTATGAATAACAAATACTTAATCTACGGAAAGGGAGGTCACGGTAAGGTGGTAGAAGATACAGTTTATCAGTTAGATGCAACTAATACAGTAGAGTACTTTGATGATGCTTCTAATCCGTATAATCAAAATTACGAGGTAGCTGCTAAATTGATTATAGGAATTGGTAATAATGAGGTGCGTAAACGTATAGCAGAAACAGTAAAACACTGCTTTGCTACTATCATTCATCCAACAGCTTATGTTTCTCCTACAGCAGTAATAGGTGAGGGAACTGTTATATTAGCGAATGCAGTGGTTCAGGCTGATGCTAAAATTGGAAAACACTGTATTATTAATGCGAATGTAACGGTGGATCACGATGCCATTGTAGAAGATTATGTGTGTACATATCCAGCAGCGTATGTAGCAGGATTTGCTCGTATTACTGAAGGGAAAACATTAAAGCCTGGACAAGTGGTGTGGAAAAGTGAGGTATTTTAGTTTTATCAAGTAATATCAATAGATAATAAAATATATAAGCCAAGGGTAATTGATTTATCTTTGGCTTTTGTTTTTATGATATAATTATAAAATAAGTAGTAGTTTAAACTGAATTTGTCCATAGAATAATTATCTATGAAAATTTATTTTACTACCTTTAAAGTTCTTAAAAAGATGAAAATTATATCATAATGGATAAGAAAATATTGCTGTCTCCTCCGGATTTGGGAGGGCAAGAGCTAAAGTATATTCACGAGGCTTTTGATACTAAATGCATACTCTCTCAAGGAACAAATATAGAGGTATTTGAAAAAGAACTTGAAAAATTTATAGGAGGGGGATCTTTTGTAGCAGCACTAAGCACTGGAACTGCAGCTTTACATTTGGGACTTGTAAAGTTAGGGGTTAAAGCTGGGGATGAAGTCATCTGTCAGTCTTTTACCAGCTCTGCTTCTGCCAATCCAATTACTTATTTAGGCGCCAAACCTGTCTTTGTGGATAGCGAAGCAGATACCTGGAATATGTGTCCGAAGGCTTTAGAGGACGCTATCAAGTCCCGAGCCATTGCTACTAGTAAAAAACCCATTGCAATTGTAATTGTTAATCTTTATGGGATGCCTGCCAAAATGGATGAGATCATGGCGGTAGCTCGCAAATATGAAGTGCCTGTATTGGAAGATGCGGCAGAGGGACTTGGAAGTACTTATAAAGGGCGTCAATGCGGTACAATAGGACATATGGCAGCTTTGAGCTTCAACGGAAATAAAATCATAACAACTTCAGGCGGTGGTGCTTTGGTTTGTCAAACAAAAGAGCAAAAAGATCACGTGGTGTTCTTGTCCACACAAGCTCGTGATACAGCGGCTCACTACCAACACTCTCACATTGGATACAACTACCGCATGAGTAATATCGTAGCGGGGATTGGTCGTGGACAAATGGAGGTGTTAAAGGATCGCATCGCGGCTCGTCGTTCCAATAATGCCTTTTACCAAGATTTGTTTAAGGATATCGAAGGGGTGACTGTATTTACCGAGCCTTCTGAGGATTTCTTCTCCAACCATTGGCTAAGCTGTATAACGATAGATGAGGCTGTTTGTGGAAAAAACAGAGAGCAATTACGTCTGGCACTTCTTGAAGATAATATCGAAACGCGTCCACTGTGGAAGCCAATGCATATGCAACCTGTTTTTCAAGATGCTCCATACTACGGAACCAATGTCGCTGAGAAGTTATTCGATCGAGGCCTTTGCTTGCCATCGGGAAGTAATTTAACAGATGAGGATAGAGAGCGTATAGCTAAGGCTGTAAGAGCGTTTTTTAAATAAAGAATCTTGTTATGTGATTTAGTAATTTAATCACAAATAAGTAAATAATACAGAAATAGTAAAGCCAAGGAGGATAGATTCTTTCTTGGCTTTTTTAGTTTATAACTTTTATAAGATTTCTAATTCATTAGTTTTTCAGATGCTACTATTAAGATTTCTAGGCATACTATTTCTTTAAATTTTAGTGTAATTTAAAAATTACCATTTAATTCCCTTAAAATAAGATACCTTTATCACCAAGCTAAAAATATATCCTATGTTGGTAAAGCATTTTTACTTTGCGGTTTTGTCTTCGCTTTTCTTGTTTTCTTGTGATCGTACAAGTAAGCCCGATGTGCATGTTTATGAGCAGCTAATCCAAAAAAAAGTAAAAGGTGAGACTTTTCAAAATAGTGATGATAAGCGCGATTCGAAGGTAGTGCATGAGAACATAGAGGTACTAGAAAAGGCAATCGCATTAGTAAAGCAGAAACAGCATGGTGAGTTAACACAAGGGGTATTTCTAAAGCAGATCAACTTGCTTTATGATGCACTTCAAAACCCTGTGATTAGCCTTAGTGTTAAGGCTTGGATTTATAGCTATATAGGCTTTTATTTTTATGCAGAGAATGAGTATGTGCAAGCAGCTCCATATTTTATAGAGCTTTCCCTTCTTATCGAGAATCAACTAGAAGAGTTGAGCTTAGGTAAAGAGGATATATTGCTAAATACAGCATTCTTTTTTCAAACCTTAGAGGAATATCGCCTAGCACAGGAGTATTTCTCACTTATTTTAAATTTGCCTTTATTAGAAGATACCACCGCAGCTACGGTTTACTTCAACTTAGGGGAGTTAGCCTATAGGCAAGTCAATTATGTAAAGGCTAAAGAATATTATTTAAAAAGTCATGCCTTTGCATTAGATACGAAAGATACTTTGCGCTATGCAAAAACTCTTGGAGGATTGGGACAAATAGACATGAAAGAAGGCAGGATGAAGAGTGCCAGGGAGTTGTTGGAAAAGGACTTTGTACTCTCAAGCCACGTAGGGGATGTAAAGAATATGATGTACAGTAGATTGCTTCTCGCACAAGGATTGTTTGAGAATAATCAAATCGATAGCGCGTTTACGGCTTTAGAAGAGGCTTATGCTTATGCGTTTAAAATTGGAGGGGAAGTAGGTTATGAGTTTGAAATTCTCAGCTTTTTAAAACAAATTGCTCAATTAAAAAAAGAGGACAGCTTAGAGCTATACTATTCACGTGAAGTGGATAAAATAGCCCCAATAGCCAAAGAAAAAGAAGGGGAGCTTGCCATTCAATTAGTCAATGGAAAGTTGAACTATCACAAGATTCTTTGGGACTTAGAACTGAAAAAAGCAAAGGTTGAATCACTTTGGTATCAGCGCATTGTTTTATTTCTGGTTGTGAGTTTTCTGTGTTTGCTTTTATTAGGCGTTTATCTGTTTTTTAAACGCAGAAATAAGATGCAGGCATTTGCATATCAGACAAAGCTGATGCATTTTGAGTTAGCGCGAATCAAGTCAGAAGACCGATTGCACAAAGCCGAGAATACGCTTTCAGCGCATCAGCAGTTTCTCAGTGAAAAGACGACGCAAATTGCACAATTAGAGGAAGAATTACAAGCGCTGAAAAAATCATCCAGCACTTATTTAAAACACAATACACCAGCTATACAGGAGTTGTTGCAGTCCCATCTTATGACAGAGGAAAACTGGGACTTGTTTAAGCTTGCTTTTTATAAAGAGCAAAAGCAGTATGTAGATTATCTTCAAAAACACTTTGCTGACTTAACAGAGAGTAATCTGCGTATTGTTTTATTGCAGAAAATTGGACTATCAAAAGAGCAAATTGCAAATTTGCTCGGTATAACTTCAGAGGCAGTTCGAAAGGCAAATCAGCGACTTAAAAAGAAATATGGGGAAAAGTATCATTTACTTTAAGTCTGCTTTCCTTGGTCAAATTCGCGCTGTGAACGCAGCATTTTTTCTTTTTTTGGATTAGTTAGCCATTTACTATTTTCTTTTTCTCAGGTGTTTGTTCTCTGTGATTACTTGGTTTTAAATTGTAATATTATTATAATTACGCGATTTAGTTTTGTAAAACTAAGGGCTTAATGTACTTGTATGCTGTGTTTTAGGTGGTTTTTTATGTGTGTTTTTCTCTATTTGTCCCACTTTTGTCCCAGGTGTTTATTAGGTGTTTTTAGCAAGATTGATAAAGTTTGTAAAGCAAACAAAAACAATTATGCTGATGAAAACATCAATTACTTTTTTATATCTATTTCTATTTTCGCTTTTAAGTAGTCTGTGGACATTGTCAGAAGCATCTGACATAGCTTCTTCACTTAAGTTAGAGCGAACTGTGAAACAACACGATGAAAATTCAAACTTGTTTTTCGAATTACAGGGTGATCCTTTAACTGATGCAAGCTCGTTTATTACTACTTGGAAAATTTCATCCAGTAATGATTCTATTGCGTTTAATGTAAGAAATAATTATCAATACTCGTATGATGTTTATTGGGAGAAGGTTGGTCAACCTTCTGTTAAAGGAAATAGTAAAGGAAATAAGGGTGCATTTTATAAAACAAAGTTAGAAGCTGGGGAGTATAAGGTAGCCATTAGTGGTGTGTTTCCTTACTTTAGTGTTTCTTTGGATTACAAATCTCGCGCTCGTGAGAATATTATTGCGATTAATCAATGGGGAACACAAAAATGGAAAAGTATGAACTCAAGTTTTGCTGGGGCAAAAAATCTTGAGTTAAAAGCCACTGATACTCCAAACTTAACAGAGGTTGAAGATATGTATGGGATGTTTGTAAACGCTATAAATTTTACAGGGGATTTAAATAATTGGGATGTTTCTAATGTGACAAATTTTAGTTATATGTTCTCTGGTGCGACAAGTTTTAATAGGGATCTAAATAATTGGGATGTCTCAAGTGGTAGGGATTTTAGTTATATGTTTAAAGGAGCTACAAGTTTTAATGGGGATCTAAATAATTGGGATGTTTCTAATGTGACAAAGTTTAGTTATATGTTCTCTGGAGCTACAAGTTTTAATAGGGATCTAAATAATTGGGATGTCTCAAGTGGTAGGGACTTTAGTTATATGTTTTATGGAGCTACAAGTTTTAATCAGGATATAAGTAGTTGGGATGTCTCAAGTGGTAGGGGTTTTAGTAGTATGTTTAATGGAGCTACAAGTTTTAATCAGGATATAAGTAGTTGGGATGTCTCAAGTGGTAGGGACTTTAGTTATATGTTTTATGGAGCTACAAGTTTTAATCAGGATATAAGTGGTTGGGATGTCTCTAAGGGTACAGATTTTTATGCGATGTTCTTTGGAGCTACAAGTTTTGATGGGAATATAAGTAGTTGGGATGTCTCAAGTGGTACGGATTTTAGTTATATGTTTTATAGAGCTACAAGTTTTAATCAGGATATAAGTAGTTGGGATGTCTCAAGTGGTAGGGGTTTTAGTTATATGTTCTCTGGAGCTACAAGTTTTAATAGGGATCTAAATAATTGGGATGTCTCAAGTGGTAGGGACTTTAGTTATATGTTTTATGGAGCTACAAGTTTTAATCAGGATATAAGTGGTTGGGATGTCTCAAGTGGTACGAATTTTAGTAATATGTTTAATAGAGCTATAAGTTTTAATAGGGATCTAAATAATTGGGATGTCTCAAATGGTAGGGATTTTAGAGGTATGTTTTATAGAGCTACAAGTTTTGATGGGAATATAAGTAGTTGGGATGTCTCTAAGAGTGCGGTATTTTATGGTATGTTTTATGCAGCACGCTCATTTAGCCAAGACTTAAGTAAATGGGACATTAGTCAAGCAAAAGATTTGAATGACATGTTTAGTTATTCGGGTATGCAGCTTGCAGACTATGACAAAATCTTAAAGGGATGGGCAAGTTTAGCAACTGTTCCAAATAATATAAAAATAGGTGTTGTGGGGTTGAATTACTGTTTATCAAAAGAATATAGAGATCAATTAGAGGGTAAAGGATGGGAGTTTGTAGCAGATAAGTATGACTGTATTAATTCAAGTAACAGTTTTATTTTGGAGTGGGATATAGATGAGCAGAACACTGCTATAACAATACTTACAAATTCTTCATATAATTATCACTATACGGTAGCGTATCAAAAAATAGATAATCCCCAAATCAATCAGATAAGCTCAGATGTAACTGGTAATTACACAAGTGCAGTATTGCCTAAAGGAAGGTATAAGGTATCTATTAGAGGGGAGTTTCCACATTTTAGAACGAAATATCCGAAACAATTACGCGCCATTACTCAATGGGGAACTCAACAATGGAAAAGTATGAACTCAAGTTTTTTAGAAGCAGTAAATCTTGAGTTAAAAGCCACTGATACTCCAAACTTAACAGAGGTTGAAGATATGTATGGGATGTTTTCAGGAGCTAAAAGTTTTAATGGATATTTAAATAATTGGGATGTTTCTAATGTGACAAATTTTAGTGAAATGTTTTCTGATGCTATAAATTTTAATGGGAATCTAAGTAATTGGGATGTTTCAAGTGGTACAGATTTTTATGCGATGTTTTATAACGCTAAAAGTTTTAATGGAGATTTAAATAATTGGGATGTATCTAAGGGTACAGATTTTAATACAATGTTCTCTGATGCCAAAAGTTTTAATGGGGATCTAAGTAATTGGGATGTCTCAAGTGGTACGGATTTTTATGCGATGTTCTCTGGTGCCACAAGTTTTAATCAAGATATAAGTGGTTGGGATGTCTCTAAGGGTACAGATTTTTATGCGATGTTTAATGCGGCACGCTCTTTTAGCCAAGATTTAAGTAAATGGGACATTAGTCAAGCAGAAGACTTGGATGCCATGTTTAGTCGTTCGGGTATGCAGCTTGCAGATTATGATAAAACATTAAAGGGATGGGCAAGTTTACCTACTGTTCCAAAAGGTATAATGCTAGGGGCAGAAAAAGTATATTATTGTTCGAGTGAACAAGATAGAGAAACGCTAATTAAAAAGTATAATTGGGAAATATATGGTGATATTAAATTAGGAAGTGATTTAGTATTGAAGGATAAGAAAGTGCAATACAATGGGGAAGAGCACTCTATTGAAATTAAGAATTTGCCGAGTGATCAAATCCAAGTTGAATATATCATCTATGATGAGCATAAACAAGAAGTCAAACAGGCTATTGATGCAGGTAAGTATACCGTAGAGGCTATCATTAAGGGTTGTTCTAAGGAGCAGCGCATAAAAGCTTTTCTAACTATCACTAAAAAGCCAATCCGTGTAACAGCTTTAGGTGCGATCAAAAAGTATGATGGCATTGCCTATAAGGGAGGTCATGGATTGTTTGTAGAAGGCATTTTAGAACAAGATTTACTTGTGGATATAAATGTTACTTATGTAGGTGATTCACAAGGGGCTGTAAACATTGGGACTTATATGATCACTCCAACTGAATTATCACTTGTCAACTACCAGGTAACACAGTATATCTCAGGGACACTTACTATAGAAAAAGCCGAGCTTATTGGGGTGGAGCTAAAAGACACTGTGTATCGATACGATGGTGAATTAAAGTCATTGGCTATTTCAGGAGATATAGATATAGTGACAGATGTAAGGTATTTAAATAACAGCCATAGCGATGTGGGTGAATATAAGGTAGAGGCAAAGGTCTTGGCTGGAGATAATTACCATCCTTTATCCCTTGAGGGGACACTAACTATTGAAAAAGCTGAG
>NZ_WSPP01000144.1:0-6116 GCF_009767705.1 Myroides sp. LoEW2-1
TTGCTGCTTAAATGCAGCATCGTAGGCCTTTCTAATTCTTTTCATAATTCAAAGATAAGTTTTTATGCTTAACTTAATGTCCAGGCTAAGTTACCAAGTCCATAACCTTTAACTGTCAACTTCTTTACTGGCAATACATGCTTACGCCTCCTTCTATCTCCTTGGTACTTACCATACCACTCACAAGTACATCGCTCTTGGTCACCATCTAAGATTACCGTATGTCTCACACCTCCACTTCCATCTACACGAGCTTCTACTCTAACTGAACTAACTTGCTGTCTAACTCAAGAGCTCTGCATTCATCTCCATTCTTATTTTGCTCCTCAGTTACTTACATTCACAAAACACTGCTTACAGTACCAAGTTTAACCACTATTCATTGATTGCCATTAAAATAAACTTTCTACATATAACCATTAAAACTTTAATACCCATAACAACAATATGAAGCTCAGAGTAGTTAAACTGCCACACCTCAACACGAAAAAAGCCGACCTAAAAAGGTCGGCTTAAAAAAAATATAATGAAAAAGTGCTTATTTATTTCACCAAGCAAGTGCAGTCTTAAAACACTTACTCAGTTGTAGTATATTAAAGTACTATGAAATTACTATTTAAAAACTTCAAAACGAGTTTCCAAAAATATAATTAACATAGATTTATCGTTATTAACACTTCTCAATCTACCTTGCCAAATAACCTCCATCCACAGGGTAATATGCTCCTGTAGAAAACGAAGATTTATCAGTTGCTAACCATAAAATTAGCTCAGCTACTTCTTCAGGCTTACCGAGTCTATTCATTGCGTGGCGAGAAGAAAGTTCTTTAATAACCTCATCACTATAACTCTCTGTCACCAGTGGAGTACCTATATAACCAGGCCCCACAGCATTAATGCGAATACCCTTCGTACCATATTCCCAAGCAGCTGTCTTCGTCAAACCGTTCACACCGTGCTTTGCTGCACAATAAGCAGATGAATTAGCCACGCCAACCTCAGCTAAGATTGACGATACATTGATGATACTTCCCTTTCCCTTTTTCAACATTTCAGGCAACTGATAGCGCATACCATAGAATACCCCATTGAGATTAATACTGATCACCTTATCCCAATCCTCTACACCATATTCGCCAGTTACAGCAAAGGCTCCAACAATTCCTGCATTGTTAACAGCAATGTCTAATTGACCAAAAGCAGCAACCGTTTCTTGCACTACTCTCTCATGGTCTTGAGCCTTCCCAGCATCTGCCTTAATGAAAATGGCATTTTCACCTAATGTTGATACTACTTTTTTACCTTCTGCTTCATTCCAATCTACAATTGCAACTTTAGCTCCCTCTTTGACAAATAACTCTGCTACACATTTACCTATTCCAGAAGCAGCTCCAGTAATAATTGCTACTTTGTTTTCTAATTGTTTCATATAAGTGGTTTTTATGATTTACTATAAATTTACAGTTTACCACAGTCATAACCAAAATCACACGCTCTAAAAATCACTGTTCTTATACTAAAACAAAAAAGTTATCTATTGCAACTACACGTATTTTTAAAGTTAAAGTAAGTCAAAAGTTACATCAGTAAGAATCTATAATCCGACCAATAGGTAAAAGTATCAACTCCCAGTTGTCAACTTCTTTACTGCAAGCACATGCTTACACATTCCTCTATCCCCTTGGTACTTACCATGCCACTCACAAGTACATCGCTCTTGGTTGCCATCTAAGATTACTGTATGTCTCACACCACCAGTTCCCTCTACACGAGCTTCTACCCGTCCATTAGCATCACTAATAATCTCTACTTTATTCTCAGCAATTAGTTTCTCTGCATTCTTTAGACGAGGATTTAGACTTAGAATGCGCTCTAACTTAAAGGGTAACCTTCTGTAAAAGAAAGCATTGTCATCTAAGTCAAAACCTAACAACCCCATAGCGGCTAATCGCCCTGTCAGACTATCTGCATCAGTGAAACTCATCCCTTCTTCCATCGCAAACATCGTCGGGTTAAAGCGTTGATTCGCATAAGCATATTTATCCATCGCATCTATCCACTCGTCATCCACATCCTCTATTAACGACTCTAAAGCCGCTCCCTCTCCCGAGAACCCTCTAAAAGCTTCACGAGATAAAGACAAACTAAATCGAATATCTCCAAAATACAACTGCCAGGTGGTGCTCTGCATATCAGGATGAGGAAAAACCTGCATATAATCCATATAGGGCAATAGAGGTTCTAATAATCGTAAACGGTGAATACCTCCTACACAAATACCATTGTTTGATTTAACAGGAGAAAAAGAAGGCATATTCCCTCTCAATATCAAGTAATAATCATTCTTCACAATCCCTTTCGGAATACCTCTAAACAGTTGTTGAGCCTGTATTTTATTAAACGTATGTACACGTTCTGCCTTAGACAGGTAAATCTGTACTGTACTCAATCCTTTAATCCACTTAATCGGAAGAGGCACTTTGCGTTCCACTATTTTTTTATTCTCCGTCTGAATACTAACCTCCTTCTGACCTATTGACAGCAGTACACTCTCCTTTTGCTTAATGCTATTCAGCGCAGTAAGCATCGGTTGGTTAAAGTCTACATTCGTAGTCCCATTCTCTAAAAACTCTCCATCTAACCCATCAGGCAACACATCTACTCTTGCATATACTCCTGCACAATGAGAAAATCCCTCAAAGCGCACTCTACCATCCCCAGCCGTAGCGATAGGGTCTTTTAGCTTAGCCAAATCAGCAGGAGATAAATTAAAACTTGACTTCACCACATTAGACAACGCGATTAAACAACGTGCCATAATAAATGGATCCTTCACATTACCCCAAAAAAAGCATGGAGCATCTGTCTTCTTCTGTATCTCACTGTACTTCGCTAAGAATAATTCGTCCCCTCCTGTTCCTTTGGTAAGACTTGATGGATTGTTGTATATGTATGATAATAGGTCGTTCATAGTAGTGTATAATGATAAGGCAAGGTACTAAAATTCATAGAAATATAACCTTCTAGAACTGTACACATCTGACAAGCATAACTCTCTTCCATAAATGGATAAAACAACAAAGCCCTATTCTTTACTAGAATAGGGCTATTTATATTATTCTTTAGATTTAAAACTCTGTTCTATCACTTGATACCTTTTTAATATTACATCTAACTGAGTATTCTCTTTATGTACTAACAACGAAGTATAGATTTTACGACCGTCAATATCCAAAAACCTTATCAAACTTATATAAACCTAAAGAGTTAAATTAAACAAACCTTTTATTAAAAGTATAGAATGTCCTAGTGTTTTATTATCATGTACTACTTCCATTCAAAATAATTATACCCTATTTTTTCAACAGCAATTCTTACCAAGTCCTTATCCTCCACCCTATGAACAAAAAACTTATAACAATCTTCATCCACATCAAAAAACCCTAATTGCAGTCGATGTTGACGCAATACTACATCAACATCTTTAAACACTGTTGTAGAATTTACAGAACCATTAGATGGATAATTCCTAACCGTTGGTATATTTTTTATGGTTATATTCCAAATATTATCTAATGAACTATTGATTCTATAGATAAATTCATCTACCCTTTCTTTCCAGTCTAAAGAAATAATAAAATCAATAGCCTCTTCATTACAATGAAAACTAACATAACGCAAGGCATCCATTTCTTCAATAAACTCTTCATGATAATTTGGTAAACTGGGCAAACGATCAATAACTATTATTAACTCATCTTTTGTTTTATTATTTGGAACACTTAATCCTATCAATTCCTTAAACCCTTCAAGAACTTTTTTATCTACTTGTAAATTCTCTTGTTTTACTTCCACCATTTTGGTAGATTCTTTACTCTTCTCCTTTATTAGAAACCACGGTTTTCCAGTAAAATCTTTTTTACTCCAAATATAAGTTACCAGCACGGCGCCCACCCCAAACCAATACGCATCACTAAAATGGTAAGAGAATACAACCATTGCAAAATACTTAGTCCCTATGCCCAATAGTACTAATAGCAATAAAACAAGAAAATAAGTTGATTTTTTCATAGCTTAAATATACCCAAAAAAACAATCAGCTAACACCTAATAAAAAAAAACCGATACTCTTACGAGTATCGGCCTTTTCCGATTATTAAATTGTTAGTTTATTCTTATAAGTTTTGAAAGAAGTCATTTCCTTTATCATCAGTGATAATGAAGGCAGGGAAATCTTTCACCTTAATTTTACGCACCGCTTCCATTCCTAATTCAGGGAAGTCAACTACCTCTACGCTCAAGATATTCTCTTTTGCAAGGATAGCTGCTGGTCCACCAATAGAACCTAAGTAGAAACCTCCGTGTTTCTTACAAGCATCAGTAACAGCTTGACTACGATTACCTTTGGCTAACATAATCATACTACCACCTACAGCCTGGAAGCTATCAACGTAAGGGTCCATACGGCCTGCAGTTGTCGGTCCAAAACTACCAGAAGGCATACCATCCGGCGTTTTTGCAGGTCCCGCATAGTAAACGGGGTGATTTTTGAAATACTCAGGCATTTCTTGTCCATTGTCTAACATTTCTTGGATCTTAGCATGAGCGATGTCGCGCGCCACGATAACTGTACCATTCAACATTAAACGTGTTTTAATTGGATGTTTTGTCAATTCAGCCAATTGTTCTTTCATAGGTTTATCAAGGTCAATTACCACAGGCTCCTCTAAATGTGGTGCTGTCTCAGGTAAAAAACGAGCTGGATTAGTTTCCAACTGCTCTACGAATAAACCTTCAGCAGTAATTTTTGCCTTAATGTTTCTATCTGCTGAACAAGAAACACCTAAACCTACAGGACATGATGCAGCATGACGTGGTAAGCGAATCACACGAACATCGTGTGTAAAATACTTACCTCCGAACTGTGCTCCAATCTGAGATTCTTGGCAAATTTGTTGTAGTTTTTTCTCCCACTCTAAGTCACGGAACGCTTGACCGCCCATGTTACCAGAAGTAGGTAAGTTGTCATAGTATCCTGCAGAAGCTTTCTTCACAGCAGCTAAGTTAGCCTCAGCTGATGTACCACCAATCACTAATGCTAAGTGATATGGAGGACAAGCTGCTGTCCCCAAGTCCATTATTTTCTCTTTGATAAATTCCGTAAGGTTTTTATCATTCAATAACGACTTCGTCTTTTGATACAAAAATGTTTTGTTAGCAGAACCTCCACCTTTCGCTAAGAATAAGAATTCATACTTATTCCCTTGTGTCGCATAAATATCAATTTGTGCTGGTAAGTTAGATCCAGAGTTTTTCTCCTCAAACATACTTATTGGAACAATCTGAGAATAACGCAAGTTCTTCTTTTGATATGTTTCAAAAATACCTCTTGATAAGCTCTCCGCATCATTCGTCCCAGTATATACATTCTCCCCTTTTTTCGCAACGACAATCGCCGTTCCTGTATCTTGACAAGATGGCAATTGACCTTCTACTGCTACCGCAGCATTTTGCAATAAATTATACGCTACAAAACGATCGTTATCTGTCGCTTCTGGATCGTCTAAAATAGCTTTCAATTTTTCAAGGTGAGCTGTTCTCAACATAAAAGAAACGTCTGTCATAGCCGTTTCAGCAATTAATTCAATCCCCTTAGGATCAACTACTAAAATTTCTCTATCTCCTAACTTTTCTACTTTTACATAGTCAGAAGATATCTTTTTATAAGCCGTGTCGTCTTTCAGTATTGGATACGGATCTTGATATATGAAGTCCATTGAATTGTTAGTTTATTTCTGAGAAGTAAATTTACTAAATATAGCGTTCAAAAATCCTTAGAATACTTCTAAATAACCAATGAATACAAGACTTCAACAGCATTTGTAATGCTTCTAAATAACAATCGTACTACGCAATACATTAAGGTTCATGAAATATCTTGCATCTCACGAAAAAAAGGTGCAAAAAATTGCACCTCTATTGTTGAAAAGAACACAATCTACACAGTACAGACGTATCTTAGCCCCTAAATAAGCTGGAGTGAAACTAGTAAATTAATTACATAACTTTGGACTTATGAAATACAAGAAATGGAGCTTATCTGAGAAGCTATCAAT
>NZ_WSPP01000145.1:0-4173 GCF_009767705.1 Myroides sp. LoEW2-1
CTATTATTAATAATTAGAGGTTAAAAAAGTTTATTTTAAAGATAATCTTAAAAGCAAATATTATTCTGTATTATCACCACCGTGCCGAACTATTTTTGTTTTAATAGTCAATATGTAGAATATAATTTACTTTCTATTTTGATATTTGTCTTTAAATATGCGTTTTGAATAATAATATGGTTTGTTTTCAAAATGATATTTATGATTTTATGTGTTATATTGAATTTTTAATATTTAACTTTGCCCGCAAACAAATTAAATAATGAGCACTAATAATACAGTAAAAAGAGGATTAAAAGCAAGACACCTCTCAATGATAGCCATTGGAGGATGTATAGGTACAGGTTTATTTATGGCAAGTGGCGAAGCTATACGTTCAGCAGGACCTGGTGGAGCTTTGATAGCTTATGCTGCTATTGGCCTAATGGTTTACTTTTTAATGACCTCTTTAGGTGAGATGGCAACTTATCTACCAGTATCGGGTTCTTTTAGTACATATGCAGCCAGGTATGTGGATCCTTCACTTGGTTTTGCTTTAGGTTGGAACTATTGGTTCAACTGGGTTATTACTGTCGCTGTTGATGTATCTATCGCCGCCATTGTTATTTCGTATTGGGCACCGATGACCTTTATTCCTACTTGGGGATGGAGTCTAATCTTTTTTAGTATAATCGTATTATTAAATATGTTATCAGTAAAGGCTTATGGTGAGTCTGAATATTGGTTTTCCTTTGTTAAAGTAGTTACCGTTATTATCTTTTTAATAGTCGGATTATTGACAATCTTCGGTATAATGGGTGGTGAATATATTGGCTTTAAGAATTTTACTTTAGGAGAAGCTCCTTTATTAGGCGATGGCTTTTCAGGAAGATTTTTAAGCATATTAGGTGTTTTCTTAATCGCAGGATTCTCTTTTCAAGGTACTGAACTAATTGGAATTACAGCAGGTGAATCTGAAGATCCGGAGAAGAACATCCCTAAAGCAATCAAACAAGTCTTTTGGAGAATATTGATTTTCTATATTCTTGCCATCTTTGTTATAGGTTTGATAATCCCATATACAAGCCCACAACTATTAGGAGCAGATGTAAGTGAGATTGCAAAATCGCCATTTACATTGGTATTTGAAAAGGCACATTGGACTTTTGCAGCCGCTTTGATGAATGCAGTAATCCTTACTTCTATTTTATCAGCAGGCAATTCGGGAATGTACGCTTCAACTCGTATGCTATATGCAATGGGAAAAGACGGAATGGCTCATAAATCTTTTCAAGGAACAAATAAACACGGAGTACCAATCTTGGCCCTTGGTGCTACAGCGTTAGTTGTGTTGCTAATCTTCTTAGTGCAAGCTAATTTTGACAAAGCGGTAGATTATGTATTAGCAGCCTCTGGATTAACAGGGTTTATTGCATGGCTTGGTATTGCTCTTAGTCACTACCGTTTCCGCAGAGCTTATGTGAAGCAAGGAAAAGATATAAATAACCTTGTATACAAAGCTAAGTGGTTTCCCTTTGGTCCTATCTTGGCAGTGATCTTATGTATACTTGTTATCATAGGGCAAGATTCTAAACTTATTTTCGAAGGAGTATTTGATCTTGAAGGAATTATTATTACTTATATGGGTATTCCTTTCTTCTTATTCTTCTATTTGTATCATAAATTGAAATACAAAACGAAAATAGTTCCATTAAGTAAAGTTGATTTATCTAAGAAATAAGTAAAGGCTGTCCATGGACAGCCTCTTTTGTTCTATATTCCTTGTTTATTTATAACTTCCAATTTTGAAACATCACTTCTTGATAATCAAGAATTCTTTTGTTTCTATCTCATTGATAACTTTAACTATATAAGAGCCTTTTATTAAATGAGAACAATCAACCTGTAAGACTGTATCGATAGCTTGTAAGTTTTGATTAAGTACTAATTTTCCAGTATTGTTGTAAATTAATACTTGATGAATGCCTGTATCAAGGTTAGTTTGAATATTTAGCGTAGTTTCAACAGGGTTAGGCCAATGAAGAGGCTTTATTGTACTTGCTTTACTTTCTTTTGTACCGATTGGGAAAGTTACTTTTGTTAGTTTTAAAGGTGTATCAGCTGTTACAACTAATGAATACCTTTGCTGGTCATTAACTAAGGTGCCTTTATGTGTAATTCTAACTAAGAAGGTCTTAGTAGGTAATAAGTCTTCTTCTATTTGCTCTATATTATCAACGTTATTATCTCCTTTAAGTGCTTTTAGATTATTAAAATCCTTATTGAGGTACCAAGGTGAATAAACTTTAGTACCAGAAACAATTCTCATATCCAGGTCATTAACTAAAGCGTTCTTGTATATTTCGTAGTATATGTCACTCATGCTTACTTCTCCTGCAGGATCTGTCCATGATAGTGTTGCTTTAAGGTTTTTGACAATATCCTTACCTGTTATCCAAATAAGGCTTTCTTCTTGGTTGTTTAGCGTTCTTTCGATAACAATTGTTTCGCTATAGGATCTTTCTAAAATATCAAGTCCTTTAGCAGCATTTATCATTCCCCATCCATAAATAGGATTAGGACCTGGGGCAAGTAACTCTCCGTTATAATGTGTCATCTTTGTGGCACTATTGGCCATAATAGCGCGCATTGTAGCTGAATCATAAGCGTTGTTAGTATTCAAGATACACCATTGTTGCCAAAGGCCAATGGTTGCAGCCACAAGAGGAGTAGCCATTGATGTTCCTGTAAGTTCTCCATATACTTGGTTGTCTTTTTTGTCAAAAGTCTCTTTTGTATTGGGCGATAAACTTGAATATACTTTAGTTCCAGGAGCAGCGATATCGGGTTTGATTCTAAAATCCTTAGTAGGTCCGAAACTACTACTTATCTCAATATCCATTTGACCATTGTTTAGCTCTCGGTCAATATTCCCAACTGTGATTATATTCTTTGCAACAGCTCTATTTACAAGAATGTCAAATCCATTTTTCTTGTTAATTCTTCGATGCTCGTCCCTATTATTTCCAGCAGACACCACAGGTTGATACTTGGGTGCAGCATAAGTTATACGATCAATATCACTTGCTTGTCCATAGTATGCCCCAATTATTTTTGGATCTAAAATAAAACTACCGAAATAATTAAAGAAACTTAAACCATAAGAGTGATTCGAAACCAGTAGTCCATTCTGCGCGGCATAATGCATTTCAATGGTATCATCTAACCAATCATAACCGTGAATTATATAATCGCTTCCAACCCCTTTACTTTGAGGATTAACTCCATAGGCTCCTATTGTTCCAGCAATGTGAGTAGCATGTTGTTGTCTGTATTGATATGACCACAATTGATTGCGATTATCTAAGATATCCGGATAGGCATTTTTATACAATATCCGATTTGGAATATTCTCAAATTCTCTGTGTTCCTTATAGGGTAAAGTCCCATCCCATAAGCCTATTTCCATATCCTGACCTAAAAGAGTAATGCCTTCAAATACTTTTTGTTGGACAGATTCTATTCCAATAATACCCCTATTGATAGAATTTGTAGATTCATAATAAATTGGATTTCCAAATTCGTCTACTGAAACTAATTCAGCAAAACTTCCATTTCTACTGATAAAGAAAGGGTCAAGCTTATTAATAGAAATAGCTATCAGCTTTTTTGTACGTGCATACTTAGACTTTCTTTTTAAGGAATTAGCAACAAGCTCCGCTTCTTGGGGATCATAGTTTTTAGTTATATTCCTTTTGGTATCAACAGACTGACCATAACAAAAAAGCATATTAAAAAAACAAAATAGCAAAATAGCAGATAATAAGTTTAGATTTTTCATAATTTCATGTTTTTACTGTTACTACAGTTCTCACAAGCAATATGCCATCTAAAATGATACTTTCTATTTTATATACTATTGTTACTTTAATATTTGTTTATTATACTTAATAAATTAAGAATCTTAAGTTACAAACCAATTTTCTTAACTTCTATCCAATATTGATTTAGTTCTTCAGCAGATAAGTCACTTATTACTTTATTGTCTTTGATAATAAGTTGTTCTAATTTTTGAAAACGATTAATAAATTTGTTATTCGCTTTAGCCAATGCTTGTTCTGGATCTATTTTCACAAAACGCGCATAGTTAACCAAAGAGAATAAAATATCTCCAAATTCATCTTCCATTTGTGT
>NZ_WSPP01000146.1:0-36632 GCF_009767705.1 Myroides sp. LoEW2-1
CCCTAATTCACCAAAAATCTTTGGAGAAAAAACTGCTAACGTAAAGAAAGCAATACCTCCTATCAAAGAAAAAGTGGTCACTGTAGGGTTAGTAGCTCTAAGCTGATATGCTCCGTAAGATTTGTTACGTCCTTCGAAAACGATATCAAGCCAATCTTTTTTAAAGATATTTAATTTTGACATAATTTCTTTTATTTATCCTTAAGGACGTTTATTAATTCTCACCTAACATTTCAACTTCTTCTGGAGTAATGTCTACAATAGCATAGGTTCCTATGTTCGTGATAGCCATTTCGTCCAAAATATCGATTAAGTTGCTATAATTTGCTTTATCACTTGCTTTAATAATAACAATCAATCCTTTTTCTACGTCTTGAGAATAAGCTTTAGCTTGCTTATCTTTCTCAAGTAGGACTTTTCTTATTCCTTCTTTTCCATAAGAAGATTCTGTAGGTCCTTCAAGTGGTGTACCAGGCATCCCCATATACCACTTCATTTTATTATCACCTCCAATTAGAACAGTCATTGTACGATTCTCATCAACCTTAATTTTTTCCTCTTTAGGAATATCTTCAGATTTATCAGGCATCGCCAAGTTCATTGATTGAGGCTTATTCATTGATGTTGTCAACATAAAGAATGTAATCAATAAGAATGCTAAGTCAACCATCGCTGTTAAGTCAACTCCGGCATTTTGTTTCTTACTTCTTACTTTTTTATCCTTGTCGCCACCACCTGTATTTAATTCAGCCATTTACAGTATCTTTTTAATGATTAAAAATCTTCATTTCTCAAACCTGTAACCAAGAAAAACTTGTTTACTCTTTGCTCCTGAAGAATGTTCATAACTTTTTTAACTTGAGGGAATTCTTCTTCAGCATCCCCTTTGATAGCAACGTTTAAGACAAGTTCATTCTTTTCTTTGGCAACAAGACGTGCACATTGAACCCAATCTTTTAATTGGTTATTTAGTGAATCTGTAGGTATACCACTTTGTGATGCACTTTGTTTTGTACGAACATCAGCTGGCAAACTTAGAAAGCTTTTTAATTCATTCATTGGAGAACCGATTCCCTCCAAATATGAAAATGCTAGCTTCTCATCCTCACTAAAAGTAATATTGTAACGCTCACCCATTTTTTCAAGAGTAGCTTTACGATCTTCTTTTCCTAATACTCCAAAGAATACTTTACCTTCACCAAGTGTTACAGTAGCTAAGTTACTTTCAGGTAATTTAGTTTGAACTGTCGAATTTGGTGTATCTACTGGTAATGGCTCCGGAAGTTTAGCTGTAGAAGTTAATACGAAGAAAGTCAAAAGTAGGAAAGACACGTCACACATCGCGGTCATATCCACTCTCATACTTTTCTTTTTCATTTTACCTTTTGCCATTGATTAGATCTTTTGATTAAGTTTTGCCAAAGGCAAATCCCAATCTATTAATACTTTATTTAACTTAACCTTTAATTATTTTACTAACCCTTTGAATCTTCTGTAAGATTGAGTAATAGCAAAACCAGCTTCGTCAATAGAGTAAGTTAATCTATCAATTTTTGTAGTAAATGAGTTATACATTACGATTGCTAATGTAGAAGTACCAATACCTGTTGCAGTACATACTAACGCTTCAGAAATACCTGTTGCTAATGCAGCTGAGTCAGGAGTACCAGAAGTTGCTAAAGCAGAGAACGCTTTAATCATACCTGTTACTGTTCCTAATAATCCAACTAACGTACCAATAGATACTAATGTAGCTAATACAATCATATTTCTCTCTAACATTGGCATCTCTAATGTTGTAGCTTCCTCGATTTCTTTTTGAATAGCCTCAGTAGCTTCTTCACTACTAAAACCTTCTTTTTTCATCTCTTCGTATTTAATTAATCCAGCTTTTACAACGTTAGCAACTGACCCTTGTTGAGCGTCACATGCTTCCATAGCTTCGTTAATTCTACCAGCATTGATGCTTGCTTGAATTTCTTGTACGAATTTCCCAACATTTCCTTTTCCTGATGCTTTAGAAATCACAAAGAATCTCTCAATTGAGAAAACTACAGTCATTGTTAATAATCCAATTAACGCCGCTACTACAATTCCTCCTTTATAAACCATTCCCATGAAGTTTCCTGGAAGTGGGTGTCCATTTGGATCTCCATTCTCAAAGTTAGATGGAGCTCCCATTACATACTGCCAAATAACATATCCAAATAATATACATAGCACAACTGCTGCAGATGCAATTACTCTACTTGCTCCTGAACTAGAACTTTTTTTCTCAACTGATTCGTTTGATACGTTTGTCATCTTTTTAAAAATTTAATTCTTTTTTTTTCAATTATTACTTATTACTTTTTTCTCTTTTAGAACATATGAGAGTCGCAAATTTATGTTTTTAGATGAAATAAAAAAATTAAAAACAATATTTTTAAAATTAATCCATCTCATTTAACACTAATATAATTTAACAACCTCGTATTAAAAGAAAATGTTAAGCAAAGGTAAAGATAACAACTCTAAATGAAATAATCTACATAGATTTTTACATTACCTTTAAATTTAACATTTCGAAATTAAACAAAATATAATTTTTCTTTCTTTTATCTTTGTGCTAATGTATAAAATTTTTCACATTTCAACTTAAGTTATGACAAAAGAAAACTTCACCCAGACAATCAATAGTGGATATTCCTTTAAAGGAGATTTTATTACTATCGGTGCTGCCAAATTTAATGAGGAAATTCAGCCTAATCACTTCATCAATATTCCTCTTAAAACCATTAATAGACACGGACTTATCGCTGGAGCTACTGGTACGGGTAAAACCAAAACTATACAAGTATTATCTGAACAGTTATCTGCAAAAGGTATTCCAATTTTAATGATGGACATCAAAGGAGACTTCAGTGGAATTGCTCAAGCTGGTACAGAAAATGAATTTATTAAGAATAGACATTCGCAAATGAACCTAACTTTTGCTGCGAGTAGCTTTCCTGTCGAATTGATGACTATTTCTGAACAGAATGGAGTTCGACTAAGAGCAACCTTGACAGAGTTTGGTCCAATACTGTTTAGTAGAATCCTTGATTTAAATGAAACTCAAAGTGGAATTGTATCTCTAATATTCAAATATTGTGATGATAAAAAATTACCACTTTTAGATTTAAAAGATTTTAAAAAGACATTACAATTCCTTACAAATGAAGGAAAAGAAGAAATAGAAGCCGATTATGGTAGAATATCTGCTTCTTCTACGGGAGCTATTATTCGCAAACTAATCGAAATCGAACAGCAAGGAGGAGAACTTTTCTTTGGTGAACCCTCTTTTGATATTCAAGATTTAATGCGTGTAGATGACAGAGGCTTCGGTTATGTGAATATCTTAAGACTAACGGATATTCAAGACAAACCTAAGTTATTCTCTACTTTTATGCTTAATTTACTTGCACAAGTTTACTCGCAAATGCCAGAACAAGGGGATAGCGGACAACCCGAATTAGTAATTTTTATAGATGAAGCTCACTTGATCTTTAATGAGGCAAGCAAAACATTACTCAATCAAATTGAAACTATTATAAAGCTAATTCGCTCTAAAGGTATTGGTATCTATTTTATTACCCAAAATCCCACAGATATCCCGAATGGTGTTCTCTCTCAATTGGGCTTAAAAATCCAACATGCACTACGCGCTTTTACTGAAAAAGACAGAAAAGCAATCAAAACAGCATCTGAAAACTTCCCCTCTACTGATTTCTACAAAACAAATGAGATCATTACTCAATTGGGAACAGGTGATGCTTTAGTTACAGCACTAAACGAAAAAGGGATACCTACTCCCTTGGCAGTTTGCGCCATGAGAGCTCCAATGAGTAGAATGGATATATTGTCACAAGCTGAAATAGATGATATTATATCTAAATCTAAACTAACACCTAAATACAACGAATACTTTGACAGAGAAAGTGCTTATGAAATACTTACCGCCAAATTAGAGCAATTAGAAAGTGAAAAAGAGAACAACAAAACTCCTTCCAAGACATCTTCTACCAGTTCTAAGTCAGACAACAGCGATTTGACAAAAGGCATTCTAAAAGTTGTCACAAGTGCTACCTTCATTAGAGGCGCTTTTGGAATCCTAAACAAGATGATGAACAACAACAAGAAAAAGAAATAATAGCAAAAAAGAGAAGGTTCTTACCTTCTCTTTTTTTATAATCTTTTTAGTATTTCCTTTTCAATCGCTTCCGTATCCCAAATCAATGCAATTTCTTCAATTTGCATGATATCATCCATTATACTCTTTTGTTTGTCTCCTATTTCTAATGCTTTGAGATAACTATCATCACTAAAAGTAACCCTATCGTAAAGAGGTAGCCAAAGTTTAGGGTACTTCTTAGAAAAGTTCACTTCTATTTTCTTCCTCAACAAAAACATAGTATCTGCCGTGGACGCACTCATTTCTTCAAAGTTGCGATAAGACAACTCTGCTATAGCATCCCCATTGGGTTTTCGATTTTCCTGATAAGCCTTAAATACTTCCTTCCAATTGCGTTCAGTACAATTGTCAATAATTCGACTTAAAACATAAATATCTTCCAAACCTGCATTTAATCCCTGCCCATAAAACGGCACTACAGCATGAGCTGCATCTCCTATCAGGGCAACTTTACCTTCATATACCCAAGGAAAACATTTCATGGTAACCAATGAATTTACAGGATTTTCTTGATATAAAGCTAAGTAATCAGGAATTAACTCTTTCACCTCAGAAAAGAAGGTTTCAAAAAACACTTCAATTTCCTCAACGGACTGAATACTCTCAAAGGACACCTTTCCTTTATACGGTAGAAACAGCGTACAAGTAAATGAACCATCGGTATTAGCTAAAGCGATAAACATAAAATCCTTTCTCGGCCATATATGGAATAGATTTGGCGAAAGTTTGTGTTTTCCAGCAGCATCTGCAGGTATGATAAACTCTTTATACCCCAATTCCAAATAAGACTGCTGATATTCGAACATACTTTGTTTCTGCATCCTATGGCGAACGCGTGAATAAGCTCCATCGGCACCAAAAATAACATCGTATTTAATTGACGTCCACTTATCTCTCTCTTCCTTAGCAGTGTACAAAAGTCCTTGATCTAAATCCACATCCCAAATAGGCGTATCAAAACAGAACTCAACTCCAAATCGCTCTGCAATAGTAATTAACTCTTTATTGAGATTTCCCCTGGATATTGCCCAGATAGCAGAATCACCATTTACGCTATAAGGTTGAATACTCTGTTGTTTGTCTATGGTATGTATAGCACGACTATGCATGGGAATTGCCAATTGTTTGACTTCATCTTCTATACCAATTTCCCTAAGCGTTTTCCACCCTCTATCAGACATTGCCAAATTGATTGATCTACCTTTAAAATCCATATTGCGTATATCAATACTTTTATCATAGACCACAACATCAAAGCCTTTTTGCTTTAAACTAATTGCCAGTACCACTCCAACTAACCCACTTCCCACAACAGCTATACTATTCATTCCTTTATTTTATTTGTTTTGTTATTAAAATCTCGAAACATTGTTTGATACTCTTTCTCTAAAAAATCAAACTTTCTCTACCTTTAAGTACCCCCTAAATCACAAGCCTAATGAAGCACTTACTATGGACAGCAGCCACTATCTTACTATCTTTTTGGTATATTATGCACTTTATATTCAAAACGGATAGTATGTTTAAACAGATCTTTTTAATTGCAGCAATAAGTATTGCAATATATAATATAATCATCAATCCCTATCCTAAAAAATAAGAGTCCCTAAGGGACTCTTATTTTTTTATAAAACTTTACTATTTCTTAAACTCTATCTTCTGACCTACAGATAAACCTTGTGATTTAGCAAAAGCGCCACACATGTGAAACAGCAGCCTTGCACCTACATTACCATCCCAATCATCATCACCTGGAGCAACCTCTACTAAGTCCATTCCAATAATCTGCTTGTTAGATTCTGATAATCGAGTAATCATATAAGTCGCTTGTTCATAAGTTAACCCTCCTGGTACTGGTGTACCTGTATTAGGACAATACCATGCTAATAGAGCGTCAATATCAAAACTAACAGCTACTTTTTCAGGTAATGAAGCAATTATTTGATCACATTTATCTTTCCAGCTCATTCCTTCAAACTCATCTTTCTTCAAATCTGCATCAGTATGCACTAGCACTCTACCATCTGCTTCTACTACTGTTGCTACTTCTTGTTCACAGAAATCGCGAATACCTACTTGTACTATTGTTTTTACTTGAGGTAACTTTAAAGTATTGAACATAATAGACGCATGCGAATACGTAAACCCTTCATAAGCATCTCTTAAATCCATATGCGCATCAAAGTGTAAAATACCGAAAGAATCGTGATGTTTTGCTAATGCATTGTAATATCCCAATGGAGTACTGTGATCTCCTCCTAATAATACTACGCGTTTTCCTTTTGCCATCCAGTAAGATACTTTCTCTTCTACTTCTTTGTGAAATTTATCACACACGGCATTAATTGTATCTAAATCTTTTTGCAACTCTGGTAAGTTCGCAATGTTCTCACCATTCTCAAGTGCTTCAATGATTGGCTGAGCCATTTCTTTATACTTTGCACTATCTGTTGCCCAATGTTCTGGAGCTTCATCTATATAAATACCCAATTTCCATAAATCAGGATATTGTTGGTGTAATAAGTCTACTTGATAAGAAGCTTCTAATATAGCTTCTGGCCCTTCTGACGCCCCGGCTCCATAACTTACTGTAACTTCCCAAGGTACAGGAACTACAATTACCTCACTCTCATCTGCTGTGAATGGAAGCCCATAAATTGTTGCATCAGCTAATCCTGGTTGAGAAGGATCGAAATTAGCTATCTTTTGCTGTTTTGTTGACATCTATATAGTTATTATTTTTTGCAAATTTAAAATTATAATTCAATCTCTAAAACTCTGATTAAAACTATATTATTCGACTTGCTTTCTTTAAAATCTGTCCAAAATTAAAAACGTCTTCATAAGAAGTATAAAGTGGTACTGGAGCAAGTCTAACCACATTCGGTTCACGCCAATCTACAATAACTCCTTGTTCCATAAGGTATTTAAATAAGTTCTTACCCTTACCATGTAGAAAGACAGACACCTGACTTCCTCTTTCTGATGAATTTTGAGGTGTTATTACTTCATAGGAGGCTTGTTCTTCATTTGCAATATCTTGCAGTACAAATTCCAAATAAGCCGTTATCTTATCCCTTTTCTCTATCAAAGCCTTCATACCAACCTCAGCAAACATTTCTACAGAAGCTAAATAGGGTGCTAAACTTAAAATAGAAGGATTACTAATTTGCCATCCGTCAGCAGAGTGAATAGGATCAAAATCTTGTTCCATTAAAAATCGCTTCTCTTTATTGTGTCCCCACCATCCACCAAGGCGAACAATACTTTCATCGTCGTGATAGCGCTCGTGAACAAAACACCCTGAAGCACTTCCTGGTCCAGCATTCATATATTTATAACTACACCATGCTGCAAAGTCAACATTCCACTCGTGTAATTTCAATTCAATATTTCCCGCAGCATGTGCCAAATCCCAACCAACTTTTGCCCCCTGTTCTTGAGCAGAAGCAGTTATCTTTTCAATATCTAAGACTTGGCCAGTATAGTAATTTAGTCCGCCCATTAACACTAAAGCCAACTCCTCACCTGCTTCCTCAATAGCAGCTAAAATATCTTCTGTTCTGAAATTGTGTTCTCCCTTTCTTCGCTTCACCTCAATAATAGTCTCTTTTGGATCTAATCCATGTACCTTCACTTGAGATTGAATCATATATTGATCACTTGGAAATGCCTTTTCTTCACAGATGATTTTATAGCGTTGTGCTGTTGGCTTGTAAAAGGAAATCATCATCAAATGCAGATTTACAGTCAGTGTATTCATAACTGTAATTTCTTCTGGAAGGGCTCCAACAATTGCACTTAAAGGCTCACGAAATCTTTCGTGATAATCCCACCAAGGTTTATCAGCATAAAAATGCCCCTCAACGGCCAACTCTCCCCAGTCCTTCATTACCTCATTTACATATTCAACAGCTCTTTTGGGCTGTAATCCAAGCGAATTACCTGTAAAGTAAATAGCATCCTTTCCATTTACTTTTGGAAAGTTAAATTCGCTTCTGTACTTAGCAAGGGGATCTTTTTCATCCAAACTCTTGGCATAAGCAAGTATATTCTTAAAAGTCATGATATATAGAGTGTTTTCAATAACTATTAACTGTAAATTTAATCCTTTTTAAACAAACAAACTCCTAAATATAAGATAAAACCCTCCTTCGTATTTGACATAAAAAAAGCCTTTGAGAGACTCAAAGGCTTTTTAAATTATCATTTAATCTACTATAGGATCAACATTGCGTCTCCGTATGAATAGAATTTATATTTCTCTTTTACAGCTAAATCATAGGCTTTCATCATAAGATCATGACCACAAAAAGCAGAAATCATCATTAATAAAGTCGATTTAGGCATATGGAAGTTTGTCACCATACAGTTTGCAATACTAAAATCGTATGGAGGGAAAATAAATTTATTAGTCCAACCCACAAACGGATTTAATGTTTGATTAGAAGAAACTGAACTTTCTAATGCACGCATACAAGTTGTACCAATCGCACATACGCGTTTCTTATTAACTTTAGCTTCATTTACGATATCACAACATTCTTGATTGACAAACATCTCCTCAGAATCCATCTTATGTTTAGATAAATCCTCTACTTCAACTGGGTTGAATGTCCCTAAACCAATATGTAAAGTTACCTCAGCAAACTTAATTCCCTTAATTTCTAAACGCTTCATTAAGTGTTTAGAGAAGTGAAGACCTGCAGTCGGTGCAGCTACTGCCCCTTCTTCGGTCGCATATATTGTTTGGTATCTCTCTGCATCCTCTGGCACAACCTCGCGATTAATGTATTTAGGAATTGGCGTTTCTCCTAATTCTTGCAATTTAAATCTAAATTCTTCATAAGAACCATCATATAAAAAGCGCAGTGTTCTACCTCTTGAAGTCGTATTATCAATTACTTCTGCCACAAGAGAATCATCATCACCAAAATATAGTTTATTTCCAATACGTATTTTACGGGCTGGATCAACTAAAACATCCCATAAACGTTGTTCTGCATTTAACTCTCTCAATAAAAAAACCTCGATTCTTGCTCCAGTTTTTTCTTTATTACCATATAGACGTGCAGGAAAAACTTTCGTATTATTCAATACCATAACATCTCCTTCGTCAAAATAGTCGATTAAGTCTTTAAATAATTTATGTTCTATGTTTCCAGTTTTACGGTCCACCACCATTAAACGTGCCTCATCTCTGTTCTCAGATGGGAACTCTGCTAATAACTCAGCTGGCAAATCAAAATTAAAGTTTGATAACTTCATTGAATACGCTTTTAATATTTAATTACACAAAGACTTTTTGCTTTCGCAAAAGAATTTGCAAATATACAACCTCAACATAGGGGTTGTCAAGTATTTGCCCATATTTTTCTTTTATCCCTTATTGTTCTTGAACTTGAAAACCTAATTTCTGCAAATCATCCCAATAACTAATAAAAGATTTTGTTACCACTTCAGCCTCATTAATCATGAGATTGGTCTTTAGCGCCAATGGAGCAAACGCCAAAGCCATACGGTGATCTTGGTAAGTATCAATAGAAATATTTGGGCGAATCTCTTTTGAAGCTTCTAATGTTAAATTTTCATCATCAACCGAAATAGTAGCCCCTAATTTTGACAACTCTGTTTTTAGAGCTAATAATCGATCCGTTTCTTTAATTTTCAAAGTGTGCAAACCAGACATACGACAGTCAATCCCTAAGCCAAAACAAGTCACTGCAATTGTCTGTGCTAAATCTGGCGTTTCTATCAAATTAGCTTCGAAAGCTGTATTTACATGTTTGACCTTAGTAAGTTCTATTGTAGCGTCAGCTTGATATGAAGTGTTTACTCCTAACTGTTCATACAATAGTGCAACTTTGCTATCTCCTTGCAAACTCTCCTCCTTATAACTTGACAACTGAATCTTAGTTCCTATCTCAGACAAAGCAATCATAGAATAAAAATAAGATGCAGATGACCAATCAGATTCTACTACAAAGTTAGTTTCCACAATTTGCTCAATAGGATATACATGTATAACATTATCTTCAAAAAACACTTTTGCCCCCAATTTTCTGAGCAATTGCAGAGTCATCTCAATATATGGACGAGAAGTTACCTCACCGATCAAATGCAGTTCCATTCCCTTTTCAAGTTTGGTTCCAATCAGCAATAGTGCAGTAATATATTGACTACTCACATTTGCTGGAAGTGTTATTTTTCCACCTTCAGAAAGATGACCTTTGATTTTCAATGGGGGAAATCCCTCTTTATTTACATAGGTAATCTCAGCGTTCAATTGCCTTAATGCTTCTACTAAAACCCCTATAGGTCTTTCTTGCATTCGACTACTCCCCGTTAATACGACTTCACGAGTAGTACATAAAGAATAATACGCAGTCAAAAAACGCATCGTAGTACCTGCATGGTGAATATCAACAAGTTCTCCTTTAGATTCTAAGGCTTGTTCCATAGCTCGCACATCATCAGCATCAGATAAGTTACCTATCTGTAATTTGTCAAATAGCTGTTTTAAAATCAACAGGCGGTTACTCTCAGACTTACTACCTGAAATAAAGAGATGCTGATTCGTGGCTAATTGCGTTTGAGGAAGAAATACTTTCACGCTTTATATTTTATTTTAATTTTTCATTATTATGATGACGATCGTGATCCCTCTTTGTCTTCAAGTCCATTTTCTTATCAAATGCCTCTTGTAGATTCACACCAGTCTGATTTGCCAAACACAGTACAACAAAGACTACATCTGCTAATTCTTCACCTAAATCCTTATTTTTATCACTCTCTTTTTCAGATTGCTCACCATAACGTCTTGCAATAATTCGCGCAACTTCTCCTACTTCTTCCGTAAGCTGAGCCATATTAGTTAACTCGTTAAAATAGCGTACGCCGTGTTCTTTGATCCAACTATCTACAGCTTTTTGTGCATCTTGTATATTCATTATTTACTTTTTTTTAAAAATCTTATATTTCAACCATTTATCGTAGATAACCATTAGCACCATAAACACCAAGTATTTAAATGCAAAATTCATTAAACAGATTTCATCTCCTTTCAAGGCACATGAAACTTCATCTGTCATAACCCAAGTTAGGATTACAAATATTACGGTAAAGAAACTGTATTTTACTAATGTACTCATTATTCTTTATTTTGACTATCTATTACAATTGTGACTGGGCCATCATTCAGTAATTCTACTTTCATATCTGCCCCAAACTCACCTGTTTGTATTTTTTTTCCTAAATCACTTTCAAGTTTATTAATAAACTTTTCATACATCGGAATAGCAAAATCTGGTTTAGAAGCTCTGATATAAGAAGGTCTATTTCCTTTTTTAGTAGAAGCGTGCAGCGTAAACTGACTTACTAATAATACCTCCCCTTCTACTTCTTTTACAGATTTATTCATCACTCCATTTTCATCTTCAAAAATACGCAAATTCACAATCTTTCCTGATAGCCAATTAATATCTTCCTCAGTATCTACATCTTCTACTCCTACTAAAACAAGAAGCCCTTTGTCAATCTCTCCTATTTTATTTCCCTCTACGGTAACAGACGCTCTGGTCACACGCTGGATTACTACTTTCATTTTTTTATTTTAATCTATTACTTACAAACTTAAAAACTTTCTAAAGTTATACCTTATATTACCTTTATTTATTTTGATAACAAATGATTAAAAACACACTGTTTACAAACGGAGATTCCTGCCTACCTAATCGAATTACAAGCTACTTTCAAAAATTACATTAGGCTAAACCCTGTTTTTATAATATCTTAGAGGCTATCAAATTTTTTAGTAGAATCAACATAAAATTTACTTTAGTCTATGAAGTTAAAATCCATATTAGCGCTATTTGTAGTTAGTACAACTATCACATTTGCACAGACAAAACAAGTTCTAATTGAGAACGTCAGAATCCTGAATCACGAAACTGCCTCTCTAACAGAGCCAATGAATGTATTGGTTAATGGGCAAACGATAGAAAAAATTAGTCCTAAAACCATCTCTGTAAAAGGTAATGACGTTACTAAAATCAATGGTCAAGGCAAGACTCTTATGCCTGGGTTAATCGATGTACACGTACATATGGTATTTGGAGCGTTAACTATGGAGCAAATGATGTCGCCTACAGCTACTCCTGAAAGCTTGATGAAAGAGGTAGCTACTGGAGCACACAGTATGCTAATGCGTGGGTTTACAAGCGTGAGAGATGCTGGTGGACCAATATTCCCATTAAAAGCAGCTATTGATGCAGACAAGACTGCAGGTCCACGTATTTGGCCTTCAGGAGCTACGATCAGTCAGACTGCAGGACATGGAGACTTTAGAACTCCTAATGAGCGCTCAAGACGCTTCTTCGGAAAGCCTTCTCGTGCTGAAGAAATGGGGGCTACTTTTATAGCAGATGGACGTGATGAAGTACTTACTGCTACAAGAGAGAACCTACGCTTCGGGGCAAGTCAGATCAAAGTGATGGCAGGTGGAGGTACTTCTTCTGCTTATGACCCTATCGATGTGACACAATACACTTTTGACGAAATCAAAGCAGCTGTAGATGCTGCGGAAGATTGGGGTACTTATGTTATGGTACACGCCTATACACCCAGAGCTGTACAACGCGCTATCGAAGCAGGTGTAAAATCTATCGAACACGGTCAGATGTTGGATGAAGAAACCTTGAAAATCATGAAAGACAAAGGTATATGGCTAAGCTTACAGAACCTAATGGACAACAATGATAATATGGATGCCCAACGCAAAGAAAAACGCAAACCTGTATTAGAAGGTCAAGACAAAGTATGGCCATTAGCCAAACAATTAGGTGTCAAACTGGCTTGGGGAACTGACTTCTTATTCGAACCAGAATTAAATAAAGAACAAAACGAATATATCCTGCGTTTACAAAAATGGTTTACAAATGCTGAGATTCTAAAAATGGTGACGCAAGATAATGCCGAATTATTACAACTATCTGGCTTACGCAGCCCATATCCAGGAAAACTTGGGGTAGTAGAAGAAAATGCTTATGCAGACTTATTATTAGTCGATGGAAACCCACTTAAAGATTTATCACTTATTGCTAATCCTGAGAAGAATTTTATCGTGATTATCAAAGGTGGGAAAATCTATAAGAATACTACCTCTACTAAAAAATAAAAATTGTTTTACCATACATTGCAAGGACTGCCTAATAAGCAGTCCTCTTTTTTTATGGGAAATATTCATCACTCTTATCCCTTTTCAAATGAAATCAAGAAGAGGTGCTAATTGAATCCATTGCTATCTAATAGACAGAGTTTCACTCCTCCCCTAAATTGCTATTGCTTTACTTCTAAGGTTATGAGCAAGATTACATCCCACTTATTTGACTATCTCATTGAATATTGGTCTATATCATAGTATAATGATAGTATAATAATCACATCTTGGTCGCATAATAAAAAGCAAAAAACATGCGATCACTATGCCATCAGATCGCGATCACTATGCGACCACTTCCAATAAAAATATAACAAATCGTTTATACTTATCAACTTCCCTTGTATACAATCTATTTAATAACTCCTTTAAAATAGGATCGTTTTCTTGTAAAAACAGATCTTCACCTCTCTTTTGTCTTCGACTTTATCAAGCTAATTATTATAACTATTCTTAAAAGTCAAAAATATAACACTACTACTATCCCAAACGCAACTCAAAGAAGTAGGCTAAACTATTCTAAATAATAGTTTATTAAATAAACCATAGACAAAGATTACACACAACTAAAAAACAACACATTACCTAAACAAAACAGTTTATGCTTCAAGCGAAAGTGACAAACAAATAGTTCGCAATTCATCCACTATTAAAATCTATCTAATCTAAATAAAGTCATTATCTATTTTGAAAAGCAAAAAAACTCTTTACTTTTGCGCTTTAATTTAGAATTAGTCTTAATTATATTTAACTATTATGTTACTCACATCTAAACGGACGATTACCTTACTTGTAATCAGTTTACTCTGTGCTATAGGGGTCTATGCACAACAACCTGTCTTTACAGGTAAGATTATTGATTTAGAAACCCGAAAAGGAATTGATACGGCTATAATCACCGTATTAGCCTCAGGAGATACTTTCTTTACCAATGAAAAAGGAGAGTTCGCAATTCCTGAATTATATCACTCCTCAGTCATCATCAGTCGTTACGGTTACGAAAACTTAGAAACGAAACTGAAAAAAGGAGAACAAACCATCCGTTTACTTCCCAACGTCAAACAACTAGACGAATTAATCATACACAAATCCACGAATATCAACGATATCGATATTCGAAATAGCACAGGTTCTGTCATCACAGTAGACATGACACAACTAAGCCAACGCTCAGAGTTAGATATGGCAAAGCTATTACAAGGTCAAGTACCAGGCTTAACAGTCAATTTTTCGGGAGAATTAGGTCAAAAGCCAGAGATACGCCTTAGAGGTAATTCTTCCTTTTCTTATACAGGTAGTGCTAATGAACCACTATTTGTTATGGATGGTATTATTATCTCAACAGAAACCTTTATGACGCTTAACCCTAACGACTTTAGTACAATCAAGGTACTAAAAGACGCACCTGCTACTGCTCTATATGGAATCAAAGCGGCTAATGGAGTCATAGAATTAACTTCGAAGAGAGGCTTCGAAGGCAAACCAGTAGTGAGCTTCTCGATGAAACAAGGAATTACTTTTAGAGGTGAACGCCCTGCGCGTATGATGGGAACAGAAGAAAAACTCGCTTTCGAAGAACGCATCCAAAAAGCTGGTTCTCCTGGTTATATCAATTCTGCTAAATACATCAACAGTCTATATGCTAATAGCCCAAATCTACAACAAGAATTAGCACGTGGAGCTAAAACATTGGATTCCTTAAAACAAATCAACACAGACTGGTTTAAAGAGTTAATCAAACCCAATATCTTTCAAGCTTATAACTTAGGAGTACGCGGAGGAACAGAAAAAAGTACGTATTTCTACTCCCTGAACTACAGTAAACAAGGAGGTCGCATTCCAGGTAATGATATCAATCAACTAACTGCACGTGCCAATTTAGATTATATGTTAGCACACAACTTTAGGTTGTCTTTAAACAATAGTTTTGGTCTGTCTACGGCGAATACAGAAAACGGTATGAGTAATGACCCCACCTCATTAGCATTTACACTCAACCCATACGAATCTAAAGATTCAAAAAAATTATTTAGTCAAAATTCTAATCTCAGCTATCAAGATTTGATCAACCAATACAAACAGAAGACAACGACTAAACGCTTTAGTTCCTCTGTGGTCATGCATTGGGATATCTTGCCAGAGCTGAATATATCGGGTGTATTAGGTGGTGATTACAGCATCGCAGAAAAAAACCAACGCATTCTATCTACGGCCTATAGTCAAAAACAAATACCTCTAAACGCACAAGGGTATATCAGTGAAAGTGATAACAAGATATTTGACTTCTCTTCTAATATCCGCGCCAACTATCAAAAGCAATTTGGAGATCACAACTTATTTGTTGGAGTAAACATGGATTATTACACAACACAAATTAAAGATTTACAAGCAAGTGGATATGGAATATCAGACGACGTCAATAGTCTCTCTGGTATTAACAATGGCTTGACTGGTACTTATGCACCAAAAGCCAGCGGTAATAAAATTAAAAATACTCAACTCGGTTTCGGGTTAGCCTTAGGATATAACTACCAGAATACATATGATTTTTATGCCAGTATTAAAAGAGATGGATCTTCTATTCTCCCAAGTAATAAGCGATGGAATGATGCCTGGTCTACAGGTATAGGTTGGACACCAAGTGAATATGACTTTTTTAAAAAACAAGGTCTATTAACTTCTCTTAAATTTAAGGCCTCATTAGGTTATACAGCAAGTATGACAGGAATCGTCCCAAGTGCGATAAACACAACTTATTCAAATACCAATAGCTTTTATGGAGAATACCGCGTTCTACAACTAATGGGGTTACCCAATAGGAGTCTAAAACCTCAACAGACATACAGTACCAATATAAGCATGGATTTAGGTTTTGTGGGAAGATTTAATTTATTAACATCCTTTTATAGCAACCTAACTAAAGAGGCCATATTCGCTACGCCTATAGCTTCAAGTAATGGATTTCAGACATATACCAAAAATATAGGAGAAATAGAAAATGCGGGAGTTGAGTTCTTGCTAAGTGGAGATATTGTACGCCTGTCAGACTTCAAATGGAATACAGCTGCTTCCATATCTTACAACAAGAATACTGTCAAAAGACTATATGGAACAGATAAAATCTATAATTCACCTACCGCAGTAATGCCTGAGTACGAAGTAGGCAAACCTTTAGGTATAATCTACGGTATTCACGACAATGGAATACACCCTATTACAGGGCTTCCAGAATATGTAGACAGCAATAACAATATCATCATTTACAATGCCCCTTTACAAAAGACTTATTATAGAGACTATGGAAATAGCATTGCTCCTTACCAAGGATTCTTTAATAACTATTGGTCATATAAAAACTGGTCTCTTGCTGTAAATATTAACTATGGATTAGGAGGAAAAGCAGTACAAAGCCAACAATATGTACGCGATCTATCTAGTTCAAATCAAAATGCTTTGGCTGGTCAATTAGACAATATGTGGTTTGAAATAGGAGATGAAAACAAAACTTATCCAATGAAAGATATGCCCAGCAGTGTCTTTAACTTATACAAACAACCCAGTTCAAGAAAAATATACAAGACAGATTATATCAAACTTAATTATATCCAATTAGGGTATAGTATTCGAAACAACAGTTTTGTCAATAAATATTTTAAAACACTACAAATAAATATTCAGGCAGATAACATATACACTTATCGCTTTGAAAAAGATAGAGGAAACTTAAAAGACGTCGTTCAACCCATTTTAACCTTTTCACTTAACGCCACATTCTAATGATAAAATATATACTATCAGCCTTGACGGTTCTGTCAATCAGCTCTTGTTCCTTAGATGTCAAAAATGAACAAGAAATATCAGGTGATGACATCATCAATACAACCCAAAAAGCAACCTCTGTATTGGCTCAAGCTTACAAGGAACTACCTGTAAATGGAAGTACATTTACACTATTAAGCGAAGACCTACAGCCAACTTATCTCATAGAATATAATAGCAATGCTAAGCAACACTATACTTGGAATGAGATAGCCCTAAAGACCTTAGCCAATAGTCAATGGGATAGTTATTACAGCGCAATGGTTCACTTAAATGCACTTTTAAATACAGAAGCACACATTAGAGACAAAGGGACTGACTGGGATTACATCAAAGGAAATGCCTTAGTACTTAAAGCGTATATCTACTTTGATCTACTACAGCTATACAGCACGCGATATAATCCAGAAGCTCCAGGAGTGTTGAGAAAGGATGAGCTAAAAATAGAATCCAACAAAAGGTTAACACAAAGTGAATCTATTCAATATATAGAGAGGATGTTACAAGAAGGTATCTCTTTAATGGATAGTTATGCAGCGCAAAAAATATACTTTATCACTACTCAAGCCGCTAAACAATTAGAGATCAAAATTGCGTTATACCAAGGACAATACGACAAGGCAGAAGCTTTAGCCACTGCGCTATTAAGCGAATCCGCTCCACTTCCAAATACTGCTGAGACATATGCTTCGCTTTGGAAATACAAAGACAACTCGCCTACAAGGCAAGTGTATTGGGCTTACGATTTCAGAGAAAATCCCAATCATTACCTAACTACAACAACCGATGGTGATATTATGCAAATACATTTCTTAAATAAGTTTGAAGAAAGTGACATGAGATATACAATATCTCAGTTCTTTTATGACATGAAAGCACAAGGTATAGCCTCAAGTACAAGAGCTCTATTGGGCAAATACAAATCTAACTATAATGACAAAGAAGAACAACGCATCATCTTATCGAGAAATACAGAAACTTACTTTCTATTGTTAGAAAGCTTAATCGAGCAAAATAAAATAGCACAAGCAATATCACTCTACAATGATTTTAAAACTTCTGTACACAGTGAAACTATCACAGATTCTCCTTCTCAACAAGTACTAAGACTACTCTTTAGAGCAGAAAAACAAAAGGAATTCATAGGTGAAAAAACTAATTACTTTGACCTAAAAAGGTGGAATACCAGTATCGCGAGATATGAATCTGATTCTAATAAAAAATCCAATACCATAGAAGCTACAGATTTTCGCTGGACATGGCCTATACCAACTGCTGAAATTCGCCTTAATAACAACCTGGTACAAAATGATGGATGGCAGTCAATAGAACTTTAAGATTACTAAAATGAAACACTACTTAACGATATTTACGGGAATACTCTTGAGTTTATTTACCTTGAGCTGTACACAAGACGACAATCAGCTACAAGGCTATACGGGAGAGAACAGAATTGTCTTACAGCCAAACGGGACTCACATCTTACAAGATAACAGTACAGATGAAGTAACTGTCAATGTCTTCTTGGTTAATTCAATCACAGAAGCCGTTACACTGGAGTTCGCATTAGAAAACAATACGATAGATGGTAAAGATATTCTTACCATTGAAAATCCTATTATACAGTTTGCTCCAAAAGAGAAAAAAGCACAACTAAAAATAAAGAGTTCATCAAGACAACTTTTAAGTGATGAAACCACAATCACTATAAAACTAATCAACAATACAAGCAAACTCCCCTTAGATAAAGAGGTACAACTATTAGTCACCCCTATCAAAAAGGTAGAAGCACTAACAGATAAACAAATTGAATTACTCGATGGTTATAAACGAAAGGGATTAGATCTTTATCCATTAATGGGAGAGATTAAAGTGAATACTACAATCAACTTTCCTGGAGGTGCTAATCTCGAAACTATGTATCAAGCAGAAACTTCCCAAATAAATGGAATTACCACTATCACATTAAGCGATAAATCTACACCTGAACAACCAGTATTAAAAATGGTGTCTAATCCTATGGGGATAGAAGGGTATTTATATAAACTACAGCGGTTGCTTACGATAGATGACAACGAGTTTTGGACTCAAGTACCTGCCTCTCAACACATCATGAATTTGATCAACCTAAGTGCTACCAGCAAGGAAACTTTTGAAGTAGAATTAGACGATATATACATAGATTTAAAGACTAGAAAGCTATCATATACTAAAACCTTCCAAGATATATGGGGAGATGATTATACGATTGTACCATTTCAGTTTAAATACAGTGCATGGGATAGACTTAAGAAACTCTTAGACGAAGGAAATCCCCTTGCTATAGAAAACACAGAAATGGGAGGTACTGTAAACCCGTCATACTATCTCAATAATCAGGATATACAAGAAGATTATTACGATATGGGAGAAGGAGGTAACTACAGAACGACATCGGCTACATTAACAGATACGCATCTTAACTTTCAGTTCATCATAGGGCATGAACATGCAAATGACTACATCTTATTCACTGTTGAATACAAACTAAAATAATGAAACGTACTCAAATACTATATTTCTTTGCTTTAGTACTTTGCCCCCTGTTTGCAGTTGGGCAAGATACTTTATCTCCATTGCCTAAAGCAGATAATGCAATTTATGGTACATTAGACAATGGGCTAAACTATATTATCCATCCTATACCTCAACAGAAGACGGAATATCGTCTGGTCTTAAATGTAGGATCACTACAAGAACGAGATGATGAACAAGGATATGCACACTTCTTAGAACACATGCTTTTTAATGGTAGTGATGACTTTCCAGGTAGACAAGCCATTGATACATTACAGCGTTTAGGGTATCGCTTTGGCCGAGATATCAATGCTTATACTACCTATGAGCGTACTGTGTATGAATTATCCCTGCTCGATCAAAGTCAACAAAATTTAGCGATTACTATATTGGCGAACTTCTTAGGCAAAGCACACCTTAACACAGAGGATATTGAGAAAGAGAAGAGGATCGTCATCCAGGAAATTAAGGACTTTGGGACAGCATCCGTTTTTAACAAAAAAAAGTTGGAAGGTAGTCAACACGCACATCGATTGCCTATCTCAAGTATAGAAAACATTAAAGTACTAGACGCAAAAAGGTTAAAGGCATTTTATAAGCAATGGTACTCACCTTCTCTCGCTACTATAATTATCACAGGAAATGTAAATCCAACAGAAGCTATACAACAGATTGAAACGAGTTTCAGCTCGTTTAAAGGGAACTCTACTTTAATGCGATCTCAAAGTTGGGATACCTTCTCCCCTTCATTTGACAATGCATTAGAAATAGTAAACACCTCAGATACTCGTACTAATAAGGTTGAAATTATTCGTTTTAATAGTGCTCCCTTTTTATCTACTAAAGAAGGGTTTAAAGAACACACTATTGCACAATTGTATAAACAATGGTTAAGCAAGAAGCTTCGCCAAGCCAAGACACATACCTCTGCTCATAGCACGTGGTATCTACCTAATAAAAATGAGGATGTCATAGAAATAACTGCCAAAACAAAGGAAGAACTATCTACTCGCATCCACTTAGTAGCAAGTGTGCTAAATACAATGAGTTTAAAGGGAATTCACAAAGAAGAATTAGAAGCTTATAAACAGCACTTGCTCAATCAATCTGCTATTTCTACTGAGGAGGATGCATACTTCTTAGCTAATAACTATATAGACCAAGTCGTTGTGAATAGTCATTACTTGACAGATCGACACAAAATTCAATTATTAGAAGAAATTCTATCGACAATCACAGCAAATGATCTTGTAGTAAAACACGAAAATACATGGTCGGTAGATAGACAAAATTTGTACTTATGCACCGTAAATAGCAATATCTTCTCAATTCATTCTATTCAAGAATTAAATGACTCCTGGAATGAAGGCAAGACTAAAACACTCCTCTTTAAAGACAAAAAAGAAAAGAAAAAACAAGAAAGAACACAAGGTTCGTTTCACTGGAAGACGATGCCTCCTATAGTTAAATCAAATGATAATGCCGTTGTAAAAGAGCATATTTACAACCACATTGGGGTAACTGAATTAACCTTAGCAAACGGTCTACGCATTGGTATTAAACCCACTCATGCTACGGATAATAATATCATACTCACTGTCTTTACCAGAAATGGCTTAAATCTTATCCAGGAACAAGAGCAAAAGTATTATCAAGACGCCAGTTACTTTATTGACTCTGCATGGATTCATGGCCTAACTAAAGATGGGTACTTACAAGTGGGAGCTGATAGAGAGGTATCCACACTGGTAAGCCTCTCTAATGAGGCAACTATTGTCAATACTTCAAGTAGATTAGGACATATTAGAGATATGTTTGAATGGACCTACCGCAAAATGTATGATTACATAGAACCAAAAGAGGATTTTAATGAATATATACAAGAGAGCATCGTGTCTTTAGAACATGAGCCTATACCTTCTACTTTATTAAACAATCCTTCTATTCAGCTCAGTCATCAAATAGAAGAATACAAAAAAGGAACGCCTTTTATTCAAGAAGAATTAAACACAATAGCAGATTGGCAAAAGGTTAAGTTAGAAAGCTTCTTTGAGCTTTATCAACAAACATTTGCAAACTTAGACCAAGTGTACATATTGATCTCTGGTAACTTTAATGTAGAAGATATAAAGGCTGAATCAATCGCATACTTTGGTAGTTTAGTTACTACGCCACATACTTCTTACCTAAAAGAAAACAACAAACCAAAGGCACAAATAAACGATATCAAGCGAGTGAGTATACCAAGTGCAGATGTAGAACGCACTGAAGCAACACTTGTATTTAATGGAAGTATTAATCCAACACTCAAAGAAAGTATCCTTGCTCAGATGGTAAGAGAATTGTTTGACAATAAATTCTTACAGCTATCAAGGGAAAAAGAGGGATTAGTATACTCTCCTTCTTCTTCAATAGATGTTGCGATTTATCCAACGCCCAAAACGTCTGTTAGTCTGTACTTTTCTGCAGCTTTATCCGATATAGAAAAGCTTGAAAACTTAGCTAAAGAGGTGATTCAGTCTATACAGACAAGACCAATATCAACAAAGGATTTAGATCAAATGAAATTAGCTGTACTCAACAACAAACAGCTTCATTTAACGGAATCCAGCACTTACCAGTGGATAGAAAAGTTGCGTGAAGTTCAGCTTAATTTTGGATCTTTGAAGGACTTTAATGACTATGAGAATATACTTAACAGCATTACCCCAAAGGATGTACTAAATACAGCAAATTCTATATTTGATAAGAATAATTACGGTGTATTCTTAGTTACACCAAAATAACATTCTACTTATTACTTACCTGACTGCTATCTCACTATGATAATTTAATGAGAAAATACTAAAGATTAGTCTTAATTAGATCAAGTTACATCTTTTATGACATACTCTTTCACATAAGATAATTATCACAGAACTGAATACACAGGGTAAATAAATAAAAAAAACGGATTATTCTGATCGAGAATAATCCGTTTTCTAATAGTCACTTAATATGCTTATTCAAGTTCAACTTCAATCGTTATTTGCTCTTGTAACTTATTATAGAAGCTGTTGTATACCTGTTTTACATTCTCGTAATACTCTGGTTCAATGACCGCTTTTGATTTAAGCAAACCGACTATTACCTCTATCCTATTGTTTTTCCTTGTATATTTTACTTGAGCTGATACACCAGAATCAGCATCTTTAATTTCTAAATCATCTGGCAACACATCAACCTTATACCCTTTAGGAATTAAAAGGGAAACAGAATAAGTATATGAATTAGGAAAGGCAAAGTCGATAGGGTAAAGCCTATTATCTGTCACAAAAGGATTGCTTTTCCCATCATAGAATTGAAAGAGATTGACAAAAAACTTATTGTTAAAACTAAAACTTCCATTTGGTTTATTCACACCAAACGATATTCGAGCAATATTCTTATCCACCGTCCTATTGTCATTAAGAACAAAATTGTGAACAGATAGCCCTGGGTTTACAAACTCTAACTCCTTTATATATTTAAACCTTCCCATAAAACTAAACTTTTCTTTTACAAAAAAAGCTTCGTAATTATCATAGGCGTGGATTGCTGTACCTGTCAAGGAACCATTAGGTTTAAACTCTAATTGATAATTCTCCTTTCGAGAAGAAACAAAAGCAGGTGTAGAGATTAAGTCTTTCGTACCTTCTTTGTCACTAAACATAGTAACAACACCATTTAGATTGTCAATTGGAATTACACCTATAGAGGCATTTTTACTTGAGGCATCTAAAAAATAGTAGCTACCTTCACTTTGTAAAACAGCTATAAGGTTATTGTAGTACATTCCTTGCCATTCCTTTTTCTTCCCATTGCTACGCGTACTAACCAAAGCAGGGTTTGCATCTAATCCAACATATCGCAGCATTGAGATTAACATGAGATTAATATCAGCAGTATTTCCCTGCCCTCTTAAATAAGTGCTCTTCAGTCCGTTTTCTGGGTAAATGCCGTACATTCCATTCCAAGTAACTTCCTTCTGAAGGTAATTTAGTATCAAATCAGCTTTCTCTAAATCACTCTTTGCAGATAAATCAAGTTGACTTATTTGTTTTCTGTAATAGCGGTCATTTAAAATTTCCTTCCAATAGCGTTTATTCTTCTGTAAGTTTTCAAAAAACGTTTGTTTTGTTCCTAAAACTTGTTGCTGTTTACTTCCAGGAAATTGTACACTACTCAAGTCAAATCTAACCTTATTGATATAATTGGCAGCATTATCTACTAAGACTTCTTCAGAAAAAGCGGAAACATTAAGTGCGACAAGTGTTTTCTCTAATGTTTTAATCGTATTCGAATCCAGTAAACCATTTCCGTATTTCACATCGATAATACTCTCATTTGACGCAATCTTTTGACTACCTGTTTGAATCATCTGATACGTAAAATAAGTTGGAATGCGCATGGTATAAATAGATCTTTGTTTAGGCAAATCTCCTTGTATAAACCATTCAGGCAAGACATCTAAATTCTCCGATAACTTTTTATATCGGTAAGTAATTATACTGCCTTCAGGGATATTGGGAATCTTGGTAAAATCTACACCTTTCTCGCGGTAATCCCCCTCCTTCTTTGATTCAAAAGATGTTATTTTAGTTTTTGTGATTTCATTGTTTACTAAAGAATAAACATAGACTTCATCGATAGCGACATCTTCTGCATAAGCACCTCGAACAAAATAAGGTATTGTAAAGGATAATTTGCTAAGGTCCTGCTCCTTGTAAAGCTTAATTTTTCGAGTAACTTCTTCGCCTGATATAAAATTTCCGTCCCTTAAGTTAATATCAAAATACACCTTGTTCTTTTCATCTACAATGACAGCACCACTTGTAGGAAACGCTCTATTCTGCTTTTCTAATAATTCTTCTTTAGTTACATTGTCTATTGATACCTGAGCAATACTACTAAAAGTACTCAAAACTAAAAATGAGATAAGAAATATTTTTTTCATTTATACTCTACTTAAAATAATTGAGAAGAAAGGTAAGGTATTCTTTGAGAAAAACAAAGATGTTTAAGATAGATCAATCCACCAATAATAAAAAAAAACCAAGACTACTCGTCTTGGTTTCTTCCATCTTTATAAACATCTGTTCGATAATTTTCGTCCTCTCCATCTAAGATCTGTATATAGCTCTTGTATCTTGACCAAGCTAACAAATCATCGTCTAAAGCATCTTTGACAGCACATTGAGGTTCTTCTCTATGCAGGCAATTATTAAACTTGCACTGATCTTTCAAGGCGAAGAACTCAGGAAAGTAATCCCCTACTTCTTGTGGCTCCATATCCACAATACCAAACCCCCTGATTCCAGGTGTATCGATAATTTGGGCATCAAAAGAAAGATCAAACATTTCAGCAAAGGTTGTTGTATGTTGCCCTTGTTGATGCTGCTGTGAAATCTCAGCTGTCTTTAGATTCAAGCCAGGCTCAATCGCATTGATTAAAGTAGATTTTCCTACCCCAGAATGTCCAGAAAACATCGAAACATTTCCTTTCATTCTCTCTTTCACTTCCTCGATACCTTTACCCGTCATGGCAGAAACACGTAAGCACTCATATCCAATTTGACTGTAAATGTACTGAAGATAAAGTTGTTCATCTAAGGCTTCTTCCGAGAAAGTATCTACTTTGTTAAACACCAATACTGTCTTAATACCATAAGCTTCAGCGGTAACTAAAAAGCGATCGATAAAGCTCGTTGTTGTGACAGGATTATCAATAGTTACAAGTAAAAACACTACATCGATATTCGATGCAATAATATGAACTTGCTTTGATAGATTGACTGATTTACGGACAATGTAATTCTTTCTTGTCTCAATTATATCAATTACTCCTGTAGTCACATCATTTGTCGTTTCCAACTCAAATTGTACATGGTCTCCAACTGCAATAGGATTAGTACTCTTGATCCCCTTTATACGGAATTTTCCCTTTATACGGCAATCATAGAATTCGCCATCCTCACTCTTAACCGAATACCAACTACCTGTTGATTTGTAAACGATTCCCTTCATATAATACTCTTATCTTACTTTTCTTCTTTATTAATAATCTTATCTTGTCTATAGATACTCTCTTGGTGAATAGCTGTATAAATATTAGTAATGAACTCCTCGGTAAACCCAATGTGTTTTCCTTCCTCTTGCATTTTCTCCAATATTTTCGTCCATCTATCTTGTTGGAACACAGCTACGTTTTTCTCTTTCTTCAATGTACCGATAGAATCAGATATCACCATTCTCTTTCTCAACAAATCCAATAATTTACTATCCATATCATCGATTTGGATACGCATTCCTTGTATTCTTTGTAAGAAATCCTCTGTGTCATCTGTTGCGTTTCTCACCTTCAAATTAGCGATAATATCGCTTAATTGTTCTGGAGTAACTTGTTGAGCAGCATCACTCCAAGCGTTATCAGGATCACAGTGAGTTTCAATCATTAACCCATCGTAATTCAAATCCAATGCTTGTTGAGATACTCCTAATATCTTCGTTCTATTTCCTGTAATATGTGATGGATCACAGAAAATTGGAATATTTGGCAAATGTAACTTTAAATCTAATGGTATTTGCCATTCTGGAATATTTCTATACTTTGTTTTTTCGTAAGTACTAAAACCTCTGTGGATAACACCCAGTTTTTTAATACCTGCTTTTGCTAATCTTTCTACTCCACCCATCCATAAAGATAAGTCTGGATTAACAGGGTTTTTAATTAGTACTATTTTATCAGTACCTTCAAGTGCATCGGCAATTTCTTGTACAGCAAAAGGGTTAACAGCTGTACGCGCACCAATCCACAAAATATCGATGTCGTGTTCCAAACACAATTGAACGTGTTCGGCAGTTGCTACTTCTGTTGCAAGTAACATTCCCGTTTCAGCTTTCACTTGTTGCAACCATTTTAATCCAATGGCTCCAACACCTTCAAACCCACCTGGACGAGTACGAGGTTTCCAGATACCAGCGCGATAGACCTTTACTTCTTTTGGCAAAGATTTAGCGATTCTCATTACTTGTTCTGGGGTTTCTGCACTACACGGTCCTGCAATTATTGCAGGATTTTGTCCTTGGAATAAAGACATCCAATCCTTGTTTACATCAAGTTTTTCCATTGGTTTAAATATTTACATTAATAACGACTTTTAATTGAGTGGAAAATTACGATTTTATACTCAAAAAGGGATACAATTTAAGCTAAAGAATTAGAATATTTATATTTTTAAAAGATTAATTGTTTATAAATAAGTATTTTTACGCCTTACTCAATCAAAAATCAAAGTAAATGACATTATTAACCTTTACACTAATTATGTTCTTAGGAGCTTTTGCAGCAGGTTTTATAGGGTCACTTTCAGGTTTGGGTGGTGGAATTATCATTATTCCTCTTCTTTCTGTTTTCTTAGGGGTAGATATGCATTATGCCATTGGTACAGCCTTAGTAGCAGTTATTGCAACCTCATCCGGATCCGCATCTGCTTATGTAAAAGAAGGTATAACGAATATGCGATTGGGAATGTTTTTAGAAATAGCCACTACAGCAGGAGCCGTAATTGGCGCTATTATTTCGACAAATGCTCCTACCTCAATCTTAGCAATCGTATTTGGACTTACACTGACTTTTTCATCTATTAATTCACTTAGAAAAAAAGAGGATCACTTAGTATTACCCGAAGATTCATCTGCTCTTGCCCGCAACTTAAAATTAAACAGCAGTTATCCAACTCCATCAGGAGAAAAAGTAAAATACGGAATGACCAATATTGTCGGTGGATTCAGTATGATGGGAATTGCAGGTATGATGTCCGGACTTTTAGGAATTGGTTCAGGAGCTTTTAAAGTAATTGCAATGGATACAATCATGAAAGTACCCTTTAAAGTTTCAACAACTACAAGTAACTTCATGATGGGAGTGACAGCTATTGCAAGTTCTGTTATCTATATCCAAAAAGGCTATATCGAACCGAGTATATGTATGCCAGTGATTATAGGTGTATTGATCGGCGCTATGGTTGGAGCAAAAGTTTTGGTAAAAGCTAATCCTAAGAAACTAAAAGTATTCTTTGCTTTCTTAATTTTGGCATTAGCTATAAATATGATGTATAATGGTATAATGGGTAATATATAAACTATGAGTACAGCAAAATTCAACGACTCAGACTTACAAAGCATCATTGGTAATGTCTTGAGATATGGTGTATTACTTGCCTTGACAGTAGCAGTGATTGGGGGAATTATCGTAATGTTTACCAAGTCAGGTAATACAGTAGACTTTAGTACGTTTATAGAAAAAGACGACAATATATTCAATGTAATTAATCGCATATTTGCAGGAGTGGGACATGGAGATGGTGAATCAATCATCTTTCTTGGGATACTGTTACTTTTTATAACACCTGCTTTGCGTTTGTTACTTTCATTAGTGTCTTTCTTTTTTGAAAAAGACTGGTTATATGTATTTATTTCTCTGATAGTGATTGGAATCATAGTACTGAGTGTAACCTTAGGTTTTTCGCATTAAATCAATAGTCAATTCTTTATAAACAGCTATAAAATGTCTTTAATCGTTCAAAATATAAGTAAAAGTTACGGCGATCAAAAAGCCTTAGACAATATTAATTTTTCAGTACCAACAGGTCAAATAGTAGGTTTTTTGGGTCCGAATGGAGCGGGAAAATCAACGTTAATGAAAATCTTAACTACTTATGTACACAGTGACCAAGGTCAAGCCTTTGTCAACGACTACAACGTAGAGACGCAAACTCGAAACGTGCAGCGTTCTATCGGCTACTTACCTGAGCACAATCCCCTATATCTCGATATGTACGTACGCGAATATCTAAAGTTCAATGCGGAAATATACAAAGTAGAAAAACAACGCATTGAAGAAGTGATTACTCTAACTGGTTTGACTGTTGAAGCACACAAGAAGATAGGTCAACTATCGAAGGGATACAGACAACGTGTTGGACTTGCGACAGCTCTATTACACGATCCTGCTGTTTTGATATTAGACGAGCCAACAACTGGGTTAGACCCAAATCAATTAGTTGAAATTAGAGACTTAATTAAGAATATTGGAAAGAATAAAACGGTGTTTTTGTCAACTCATATTATGCAAGAAGTCGAAGCTATATGTGAACGCGTTATTATCATTAAACAAGGTAAAATAGTAGCAGACCAAATGCTCTCATCAATGTTAGAGAATCAAAACGAACAAATCATTGCAGTAGAATTTGACTATAAAATTGAGATAGAGTTCATTAATCGAATCCCTAATTTAATTCGTTCAAATCACATCCACGATACCAAATGGGAACTTGTATTTCCAATAGAGGGAGATTTTAGAGCTACTATATTTGACTTTGCACAAGAGCAAGGCTTAAAACTGTTGTCTTTACAAGTAAAAAGCAAAAACTTAGAAAATCTCTTTAGAGAAATTACACAATAAAAAAAGTCAAGAATGATGATTCTTGACTTTCTACAATATCGGAGAAGCTAATTCAATTGAATTAGCTTTTTTTCTTATTTCTTAAATAATCCGTTTATCTCTGCATCAATTCTATTGATAATATCTCCCAAATCTTCAGGATTATCCACAAAGTTCAAGTTATCAACATCTACAATCAAGAGTTTACCTCTGTCGTACCCTTTAATCCAAGTTTCGTAACGATCATTCAATTTATTCAAGTACTCGATAGAGATTGAGTTCTCATACTCTCTCCCTCTCTTGTGTATTTGTCCCACTAAGTTAGGTACAGAGCTTTTTAAATAAATTAATAAGTCAGGTGCTGCAACAAGTTCTTGCATTAATTCAAATAACGAAGAATAGTTGTTAAAGTCTCTATTTGACATTAACCCCATAGCGTGTAAGTTTGGAGCAAATATATACGCATCTTCATATATAGTACGATCCTGAATGATGGCCTTACCACTTTGTCTAATTTGTAAAACTTGGCGAAAACGACTGTTTAAAAAGTAAACTTGTAGGTTAAAAGACCAACGATCCATTTGATGGTAGAAATCATCTAAGTATGGGTTATCTACAACGTCCTCATAATGTGGCTCCCACCCATAGTGTTTAGCCAATAAGTTAGTCAATGTAGTTTTTCCCGCACCAATATTTCCAGCAATAGCTATATGCATTACGGTAATTTTAAAAGGTAATTGTTTAATTTTTCGTCTGTAAAAATACTCAATTTTTGAGTGTTATAAAAGAAGCCTAAAATGCTTTTTTCCTTCAAATCAATGAAATACTTTTTACTTTTCACTATATCAACGAAGTACAATTTATTATTAGAAGAATAAATAATTTTATTATTGTCAACCATCTGCCATTTATCAATAGGGTCTTCGCTTTTATAGTTCAAGGTAACTTGTCCTTTTACGTCTATTCCCTTAATCTCATTGGATGTATTCAACCAATATAAGTTTGTCAACGTTGAATAATAACTGACAAAATTTGTTTCTTCTAAATTGTAAATCGTATGACGCTCATAAGAGTTCATATTGTACAAGCGAACAAATCCATCATTTGCCAAATCAACCATCCACAATTTTCTCCCAGCACTATGCGCAATATAAGCTATATCCATGCTTGGAAATTTTACATTGAAATCTATGATATCAAGCTGGGCTAATAGTCGATTCAAAACAATGATACTTTGTTCCTCTTTAAAAAACAAGATAGGAGAATTCGGGATTGTTAAGTCCACATTAGAAATATCTCCAAACTTACTTGTTTTATAATGGCTTGATTGATATTTATTTGCTTTATATAGCGTATTCTCTAATAGCGTATAGTTATAGTCAAAAACATCTCTAATCAGAAATGAAGAGTTCTTTATTATGCCTTCAGATAGATTAAGTTTTGGTCGGAGCGTATCTTGTCCAAAACTATAAACAGAAAACAATAAAAATAGTACAGTAGTTACAAAACGCATTTCTTATTTTTTTGTATAAGTAAGAATGGTAAAAGCGTAAAAGTGCTTCTCATCCTTCTCGTGATATTCTTCTTTTTCTAATACCCATAAATCTTGATTAAACTCAGGAAAAAAGGCATCTGCATCAAAAGTGTGGTGAACACGTGTCAATTCAATCTTATGAGCAAAAGGCAAAGCCTGTTTATATATTTCTCCACCGCCTATCACAAATACTTCCTGTTCATCTTTGACTAAATCAAATGCCTCACTCAAAGCGTGAACAACCACACATCCTTCTGGTACAACGTAATCTAATTGCCTTGTTATAACAATGTGTTTTCGATTAGGAAGGGGCTTTGGAAATGTCTCAAACGTCTTTCTTCCCATAATGATTGTATGATGAGAAGTTTTTGCTTTAAAATGCTTAAAATCATCTGGCAAATGCCACAATAACTTATTGTCTTTACCCAAAGCGTTATTCTCAGCAGCTGCCGCTATTAATGTAATAGTCATCTCTCAGTATATTAGTTTATAGACTCAGTATCTTTGTTGATTGAAACTGTTTCTTGTTGATTCAGATCGCGCTTCACATCCACTAACGGAAAGTCCTTTTCTACTTTTGTTCTGAGTTCACTAATCTTCTTTTTTTGCTGTTCAATTAAACGAGCTATTTGTTTATCTTGCCATTTCTTGCCCATAAATCGGTTGACAATTGTCACATTGACAAAATGAAGAAACAACACAAATGCCCATAATCCAATTGCATAAGGCCACCAAACTGGAGCGACTGTAGTATCTTGAACAAAAGCATTTATAACAAACATTGCAATGCTCCCTAATACAAACAGTACAAAATGAAAGAATAAATACTTTTTCTGTTTTATACGATGACGTGCGTAATCGTACATTTCATAGTTATTTTCTTTATCCATAGTATTCTCTTTTTTACTATTACACTGATACTTGTCCTTTAATAGCTGGATGCGGATCATAGTCAACCAAACTAAAGTCTTCAAACTTGAACTCGAAGATATCCTTTACTTCGCTATTGATTAACATTTTAGGCAATTTTTTAGGCTCTCTTGACAATTGCAAATTCACCTGATCAATATGGTTATTATAGATATGTACATCACCAAAAGTATGTACAAAGTCTCCATATTCTAAATCGCAAACCTGAGCTACCATCATCGTTAGAAGAGCATAAGAAGCGATGTTAAATGGCACACCCAAAAACACATCGGCACTACGTTGATAAAGTTGACATGACAATTTACCATCAGATACGTAGAACTGAAAGAAAGAGTGACAAGGAGGTAAAGCTGCTTTGCCATTGGCAACATTTTCAGCAAAGGAAACAGAAGTATCTGGCATTACACTTGGGTTCCAAGCTGTAACCATAATCCTTCTACTTGTAGGATTCCCCTTTAAAGTTTCTATTACTTCCTTAATTTGATCTATCCCTTCCCCATTCCAATTTCTCCATTGATAACCATATACTGGACCTAAATCGCCATTCTCATCTGCCCATTCATCCCAAATGCGAACGCCATTATCTTTCAAATATTTGATATTAGTATCTCCTTTTAAAAACCATAATAACTCGTGTATTATCGATTTTAAATGTACTTTTTTGGTTGTTACTAAAGGAAAGCCTTCAGATAAATCAAAACGCATTTGATAACCAAAAATACTTTTGGTTCCTGTACCCGTGCGGTCACCTTTTTGTACCCCTTTTTCTAATACTTCTTTTACTAAATCTAAATATTGTTTCATTGTTGTGTGGTCCTAAAATCTTATCGTTTCTTATCTTTTATTTAATTCGTCTCTCAACTTAGCTGCTCTTTCATAATCCTCATTTTCAATAGCCTCATTCAGTAAAATATTCAATTGTTTCTCATTGAATCCACTGTAGTCATCTACCTTTGTATCCTCCTCTATAATCTGTTCAACTTGAGCTACGATATCATCTACATCATCCTCTTGCGAATTTTCTTGAGCATCTTCTCCACTGAGTATTATACCAGCTTGCTCCATTATATCTTTATAGGTAAATATAGGTGCACCGAATCGAATAGCCAATGCAATCGCATCAGAAGTACGCGCATCCATCATTTCTTCAACACCAAGTCTTTCACAAATAATAGTTGAAAAGAAAACACCATCTACTAATTTATGAATAATTACTTGTTTCAATTGAATCTCGAAACGCTCAGCAAAAGTCTTAAACAAATCGTGAGTTAAAGGACGTGGGGGTTTTATCTCCTCCTCAATTGCAATCGCAATAGATTGAGCCTCAAAAGCACCAATGACAATTGGCAACTTTCTTTGACCTTCAACTTCATCTAATATTAGGGCATACGCACCATTTTGTGAATGGCTGTATGATATTCCTTTCACCATTAATTTTATCAAACTCATAATTTTCGTTTATAAACAAAAAAGCAACTAAAACAAAGATATAAATTCTTTGCTTAGTTGCTTTTATATTTTGTGAAAGCTTTGTACTTCTTACGAATTTTGAGCTTTGAATTCTTTTAATTTTTCAACTAATTGCGGTACAACTTGGAAAGCATCACCAACAATACCATAATCTGCAACTTTAAAGAATGGCGCTTCTGCATCAGTATTAATAGCAACCTTCACTTTAGATGAATTAACACCTGCAATGTGTTGAATTGCTCCAGAAATACCTACTGCAATATACAAGTTTGAAGCTACAGGTTTACCTGTTTGCCCAACGTGTTCCTCATGAGATCTCCATCCTAAATCAGAAACAGGTTTAGAACATGCTAACGCCGCTCCTAATACCTCAGCTAAGTCTTCTAACATTTTCCAATTCTCTGGACCTTTTAATCCACGACCTCCAGATACAACGATATCAGCATCTGCGATAGTTACTTGTCCTGAAACTTTTTCAACATTCTCAACTTTTAAACCAAAGTCACCTTCGTTTAATGTTACAGCGAAGTCCTCTGCTGCTGCAGCTCCAGTCGCTTCAACTAAACCGAATGAATTTTTAGCTACTGCGATTACTTTCACCTCTGTAGTTAATTCTGTTAGGTTAAATGCTTTATTAGAAAAAGCAGTTCTCTTTACTACAAAAGGAGAAGTGCTCTCTGGTAAAGCTACAACATTAGACGCAAATCCTGCTTCTAAACCTACAGCTACAATCGGTGCTGTATATAAGCTATCTGTTGATGAAGATAAAACAACTACTTTTGCTCCTTCTTTCTGTGCAGCTTGCTTTATTACATCTGCATAAGCCTTTGCATTAAACGTATTTAACTTGTCGTTTGATACTTTTAATACTTTATCTACACCATACTTGCCAAGCTCACTTACATCTGATGCATTTACAGTTACTGCTGTAACAGTTGTTCCTAAAGAATCTGCTACTTTCTTAGCATAAGAAGCTAATTCTAATGCTACTTTCTTAAATTTTCCTTCTGCTGATTCAGCATATATTAAAACTGACATACTCTTCTTTTTTAAGGTTTACAATAAATTAATAGATTAGATTACTTTAGCTTCGTTGTGAAGTAAATTGATTAGCTCATCTAAGTTATCAGGAGAAATCATTTTACAAGCTGATTTAGCAGCAGGTTTTTCAAATTTCACCGCTTTACTTGCAGCCTCTGCCCCTACTGGATCTAACACTGTAAGCGCTTTTGTACGTGCAGACATAATTCCACGCATATTTGGAATACGCAAATCCTTTTCCTCTACTAATCCTTTTTGTCCACCAATCACAATTGGCAATTTCCCCGAAATAGTTTCTTTACCTCCGTCAATCTGGCGAATACCTTTTACTGAAGTTCCCTCTATTTCTAATCCTTCACATGAATTGATGAAGTCGTATCCCAAAAATGTAGCTAACATTCCAGGAACCATTCCTCCATTGTAATCTAATGATTCTTTCCCTGCCAATACCAAATCGTATCCTCCATTTTTTACTACCTCAGCAAGCTGTTTTGCAACAAACATCCCATCTGTTGGATTAGCATTCACACGAATTGCTTCGTCTGCTCCAATAGCTAAAGCTTTTCTTAAAGTTGGCTCTGTATCAGCGCCTCCAACGTTAACAACAGTAACTGTTGCACCTTGTTTCTCTTTAAACCAAATAGCACGTGTTAAAGCATATTCATCGTTTGGGTTGATAACAAACTGAACTCCATTTGTATCAAACTCAGTATCACCATTCGAAAAGTTAATTTTAGAAGTAGTATCAGGCACATGGCTGATGCAAACTAATATTTTCATCTTATATAGTTTTTTAGTTTCACAATTCTCGTATTGACGAAAATAATAATTTATTTTGATTATTTTACTATGCACGCATAATATTTTGTAGACCGAATACTTTTAGTATTTAGACAAAACACCTCTTCTTTAGATTTAATCCAAACAATATAGATTATTTTAATCCATTTTCTTATTTACTTCGCAATTACAATACGGTTACTATTAATAATAAGATATTTTTTTAACATCTTAAATAGTAAAATTGTGTCATTTATCACTGAAACAGTAGCTCTCAAAGGATCTATACTCCACATCTCTCAAAAATTATACATTTGAAGTACGAGTTCATCATACGACAACCTTATACAATCACCACTATTGACAAAATATTCCTTGACACCTATTCACTTTCTTTGTCTATTTGGATATACTTGCTTCGGATATTGTTCGGATAATCTTCGGCAAAGGCCTTGTTTTCCCAAGCATATCCGAACAATATCCGAACAAACCTCCCAGCAGATTACTTGAAATACCGATTTTACAAAGCGTACAAGTTATTTGCATTTAGGAAAATAAAAATGAAAAGCACTCCAATACTCTCAATGATTAGCATAATAACAAAGAGTCACACTGACAAAATTTCTGTTGAAAATAGATTGCAGCGAAATAAATCGATCTATCAAAATAATCGATTACAAAACCTAATTCTATTATGCAAAAAAAGGGTGACCTCACAGCAGCAAACTCACTACCAAACACAATTGTCACTTGAACTATGTAAAATAAAATCGCCTCCTTTGGAAAAGGATGAAAAGAAAACATCACTTTCTGATAAATTCAAAAACAAAACTCGCAAAACAAAGCATACAACGATGCCTATTGCTTCTAATTCCTTTTGATAAAGTACACCATCCAACGTGAATTCGATTTAACCCAGCCGTTTATTATATTACCCATATTTATTGACAATTTACCAACAGCTTTGTACCGATATGCAAGGACATTGCTTGGGGGTTTCTTGCACCTTTCTTCGAGAAAACCCCTCTCTGGCCAAGAAAACTCCGAGAAAAGTGCTACTAATCTCCAAGAAAGTGCAAGCTTACCCCTCTTTTACAATATGCTAATCTGCTTTTTAAGATTCGTCAACTGAATCATCTATTTTGCTGATTTCGCTAATAGATAAAATAGAACCTTTTTTTTTGAGTAGACAAACAGATATAAACTAATATCTAAAAGGCTATAAGCATCCGCCTTTTCTAAAATCGAACTTGTGTTAATCGAAGTGAAGTGACAAACATAGGTAAATCAAACTAATGCTTGCAAATACATATAAAAACAAAATATTTTCAAGGCAATACTATCCAAACAAAGCTTAAAGTAAGCGACTAAACACTTAATTACACATTTATTATTTGCAAAGTGTAAAAAAGAATAATTTTATATTTAAAAAGTATATTTTATAAAAATAAACAATAAATTATAGTTATTTATTCAATTTTTAATAATTATATTAGTTCATTATATATCAAATTATCAACTAAAAAAGAAAGCTTTCTAAACGCCATATTCATTTCATCGCAATAAATAACACATTGGTCTTATTAAATACTACTTCCTTATTATTCAC